>JACCTF010000454.1 GCA_013812565.1 Pyrinomonadaceae bacterium
CAACAAGCGCTTCGTTGATCGCGAGCGTCGGTTGAAAGACGCGAAGTTCAACGGTTGCCGAAATGTCGCCTGCGGAAACTGCAATCGTCACGTTACCTGGACTAACGCCGCGTACAAATCCGTTCTGGTCCACGGCGGCGATGCTCGAATCAGTCGAATTAAGCTGAAGGGGTGCATCGGTGAGTTCCACACCGTTTTGGTCGAGCACTTTAGTTTTGAGAAGAAGGCTGCCGCCGACAGATATAACCGGATCTGTTGGAGAAACAGAGATGCTTGTCGGGCGACGAACCGGGCCGGTGATCGTAATGTTCGTAGTGTTGCCGCTGCGGTTATCGGCGCGCACCACCAAGGGAACGGTTCCCGCCCCGCTCAAGGTCGGTGGCAGGACAACATGTATTTGATCCAAGCCGGGCAAATCCGGCGAAGCGACAGTGGCCTCAACCGTGACGGCGCGACCGGCTATGGTAACGGCAACGTTTGATGCGGTGCGCACGCCCGTCGCGAAGATGATGATCCAGCGTTCATTACTCGGCGCACCCGTTGGATCAAATGGCCCAGACTGAAGCGTTGCGGCGTCAAGCGCAATGACTTCGCCAGTACCATCTCCGCTTGCGGTAAACACGCCGGGCGCTGCTCGCAAGACTGTCACCGTGCCGCGCGTCTCAAAACCGTCGGGGTTGCGAACCACAACTTCCGCCGCGCCGAGTTCCGTCTCAGCCGGAACATGGAAGTTCACCTGCGTTGGCGAAACAAAGAAGATTTGTGCGGAACGCCCGTTTACGGAGACGTTGGTGCCATCAAGACTTTGAGGAAAAGAGTTGTCTGCGAGACGCTGTGCCTGTGTGGTATTGGGTGCGAGATTGGTCGAGCGGGCCACGGCAATCGTGTTCGGCGAGATGGCTTCGGTTGTAGAAGGCTCCTTGCCTAAAGAAGCGCCGTTGAAAATTTTCAGATCGGAAGAGAATTGCGGCCGTGCCGGAAGCGTTGCGACGTAGATTTCAGAAGTGTCCGCGAATTCAGTTGATGAAGCAGCTTCGGAGAGTACGCGTGGAAAATGAAATGCGACGGTCAATCCATCATCATTGAGCGATGAGACGACTTCTGAAGTGGCGGCTGATGGCGCGTCAGTAACGCGAGCAAACTGACCCGTTGGGATGTCATAAGTGTAGAGTTCAACGCTTGCGTCCGAGTTGCCGCCTATGACGTTGCGGCGCGTGGCAAAAGCAATGCGTGAACCATCGCCGCTGATAGTTGGGTAAAGCGGCACATCTTCAACGCGAGTGCCGAGCGCAGTGATTTGTCGAGCGAGATTGACACGATCATCGAAAAGAAAAACCTGACGGCTATTTCCAGAGGTGTTCGTCGCGGTATTGGCAGCGTAAACAACGCGCGCGCCGTCGTCGCTAATAGCGCGGCCCGGTGTGAGCGCAAGACCGGAAACATTGCTTGCCACAACTCGCGTCTGCCCGGTAGTCCGGTCATAGAGAATAATGTCACGCTGTAGGGATGATCCGGCATCTATCGGGCCCGCATCTTTCACGAAGGTGAGACGCAAACCGTTGCCGCTGATCTTGGCATCCATCGCGCCGATTGTGCCGGACGAATCGGTGATCTGCGTAAAACTCTGTGTGGCTGTGTCGTAGATGAAGATTTCAAGATTGGCATCACTGTTTGCTCCAACTAAGTCGCGATTGGAAGCGAAAGCAATCAAGCGTCCGTCATCAGAAATGGACGGCTGGAAGTTTCCCTGACGAACGCGCTCTGTAATGTCGCTCGGCGAGGTATTTGTGAGCTGACTGAGCGTCGTGACGTCTGTCTCTTTAAATAACACTTGGCAGAATTTTAACCAATAAGTGGCCGCAATAATTTGCGAAAAGCTCAGTAAAATGAAAGGCTCGCGAAAGTCCGTTTAACCGATTAATGGCAGAAAGTGCAATCTTTAACCAATTAATGGCAGAAAGTACCTGAGGCTTAATTTTACAGTGAGATTACTTGCCGCACTTCTTCTTAACAAGGTGCTGTGATGGATGCTAAGGAAGATTCTTCTTCACTGCGTATGAATATGATGTGTATCTC
>JACCTF010000479.1 GCA_013812565.1 Pyrinomonadaceae bacterium
TGAAGAGCGGTTTCGTCAACAAAGCTCAGGAAGGAGCGCCGGCCAATTAGCCGCTCTCCACGTCCGAACGCCTGAGATTGATTTCTTGACTGCGCTCTGCGGAGGCTAACATGAAACGTCCAACTCCCTTGATGCTCCTGTGTGCGGTGCTGTGCTGCCTGGCGTTCGCGCGGCCGGCGGGCGCACAGTACGGCGCGAACATCTATGTTGACTCTTTTGTCTACATCGACCACGAGAACGGGTTGGTGCATGGAGCCGCGTACGCTTCCGCGGACTACGCTTACGGGTGCAACTACGGAATCGACCTCACCGCCGATCTCGAATCCGAAGACGGTAGCCAATTCACCTGGGATTACTATATCGGCGAGAATTATGCATCTGTGCACCTATACCTCGCCGCCTATGCTGATACGGAGTACACTATCCAGGCGGATTATGATGTCAACGTGTACTACAGCTATGAGTATTATGGCTACTACGATCCGAACAACTTCTACTATTGGGTGAATCAGCAGGTGAACGCGTTCGGCCCGTTCAACTTCTTCGGCCCGGGCCCGGAAACCTTCTCGTCGCCTTACTTTCGGCTTGGTAGGAACCGCAACAAAAATAAAAGTCGCAAGCCGCATCACCTGTGGCTCGTAGAAGATAGGATTGGCGGTGCAGAGGTATACCCACCGGGCTACCAAACTTGCGGGCAGGTATTCAGGAGACTGACGTTTTATGTTGTTGACGAAGCCAATCGTAGGGTAGGTCGCGCCCTGATCAGGGAGCACGTACCGAACCCACCTACAGATAGTTGCAGTGGTGCAACAGTGGTCTATACGGGCACCACGGTCGATTTAGGTCCTTATAATACGATTATCGACTACGTAAATACGGGATGCAACCAAACCACCGGCGGCTCTGCCGGTGGCAATTGTGGTTTTACATCGTATCCTGGTTACTTCCAGTGGGTTCCCCGCAGCGGCGCCCCGCCGGTCAACTTGGCAACGTTCCACCGAGACGTTCGGTACAATTATATCGGCATAAACGGGGTATACACGGAATATCCTATAGACGCACAGTTCTTCCCGTGAGGACAACGATTGTTCGTGCAGTAGTAGGCCGCGGCAAGGGGTCCCGGTACAATGTAATCGTGATTGCGAGTACCGCTTATAGATCAGAACAGCTATCGAATTTACAAGGAGAAGTAGTCATGAGCAAACGGCTGATAGCCACTTTGTTAATCACCATTGCGGCGTTAACTACCGTGGCGTTGGCCGCAATCAGCGGCTTCCGCGCTACGACACAGACTGAATCCGTTGCCCCAGAAACACGAACCCGGCCGCGATCAGTTCGCCAGGAAGTAGCTCACCCCGGTACGGAGGCGGTTGGAGAAGTTCACAACGCGGAAGGGCAGATCGAACAGACCAAGTCGGTTCCGGTAGGAACACAGCTCCGACCAGTTCGCCCCGAAGAGCAGTCCTGGCCTGGTAACGGGATGATCGAGGGCTATGTCCACAACGCCGAGGGGCAACCTGTGGCCGGGGCTTCCGTCTTCATCAGATGGCCTTACCCAAAAATGGGGATGCTACCGGGCACCCGTACGGACGAACAAGGTAAGTTCCTCTTCAGCAGCGTGCCGCCCGGAACATACTTTATCGGTGCGGATAACGAGGAGCAAGGCTACCCCTCACCAGAATTTGCCGTCTACGGTCGTGGGGCGACCGTTCAGCAGGTGAGCGTTGTTGCCGAGCAGGTTACATCAGGCGTCACGATAGATGTGGGCTCGAAAGTTGCCAGGCTGTTCGGCCGTGTGGTGGATGGAGCAACTTCTAAAGCGGTGAAGAACCCAAGTATTATTCTCCGCCGCGAGGGCGGCGCTAATTACTTTTACAGAACAGGGGGCCGTGCAGACGGAACTTTCAAAATCCTGGCTCCTTCCGTCCCGTTTACGATCGAGGTATCGGCACCTGGCTACAAGAGTTGGCACTACAAGAAAGCCAACTCCAGCGCGCGGGAATCGGGTCTCGACAAACATGGAGACACTTTACACATGACATCTAGCGAGACCGAAGAATTGACCATCGCTCTCAATCCAGACAAGTAGCTCGGCTTGACTGAAGCAGGAAGGAACAAAAAGGCTGCTCTGCAAAGGGCGGCCCTTCTGCTTTGTGCCGGCATCTTTCACGTGATCATTACAAGAATTTACTGACTGTTGTGCAGGCCGAGCGTGCCGAGTACGACGAGCAGCGCACGTTTCAATCCCGCGTCGCGCCCCGTTGAATCGTACCATTCATCGAGCGTGTGGGAATTGCCGGCCGTGCCGCCGGCGCCGATGGTGATCGCCGGGATGCCGAGAGAGATGGCGATGTTGGCGTCGGTTGAAGAGCACTCAAGGCGCGGGCGACCGTCCAACCGCATAGTCGATTCCTCGGCGAGGCGGACTAACGGGGCATCGGGTGGCGTGATGCCGCTCGGGCGGTCGCCGATTAATTGGATAGCTAGTTCAAGAGGCGCGCTGCCGGAGCGACGCACAGCATTTTCCTCATCTGCCGCGCTACGCATCGCGCGCCGGAAGAAGGCATCGAGGCGCTGCAACTCCCGGCTTGATTCGGAACGAAGATCAGCGTCCATCAGGGCTTCCTGGGCGATGACGTTGACGCCCGCGCCGCCCTCGATGCGCCCGACGTTGAAGGTTGTACGCGGCTCGGCGGGGGCCGGGTAGGTTGCAAGCTGCGCCACCGCACGCCCGAGCGCATGCACGGGGTTGGCTGTTCCGAAATCCCCCCATGAATGTCCGCCGGTGCTGGCGAAGCGCACACGATAGCGGCGTGACCCCAAAGCAGCATGAGTGATTCGTTCGATCCCTGGCCCATCAAGACTTATGAAAGCATCAACTTTGCCCGCCCACTCGCCCTTCGTCAGAAGATGCCGTGAGCCGCGCAAATTTCCTTCTCCTTCTTCACCAACAGTGCCGACGAAGAGCAGAGAGCCATCGGTCTCAATCTTGCACTCGTCCATTGCTTGGGCGAGCGCGACGAGTGCCGCGAGTCCGCAACCATCATCGGCGATTCCCGGTGCACGCAAGCGCGATCCTTCACGCTGCACGGTGAAGTTTGTTCCGGCGGGGAAGACCGTATCAAGATGCGCGCTGACAACCAGCAGCGGTTCAAGCGCCTGCCCCCGCCGTAGCGCCACACAGTTGCCTTCCTCGTCAATGCGCGTATCGGTCAAACCTCTGCGTCGAAACATTTCGCAGAGGTGCTCGGCGCGCGCGCTCTCGCCAAATGGCGGCGCAGGAATCTGGGAGATTGATATGTGCTGATCAGTGATTTGATCAGCATGCTTCTCGAAGAAATGAAAAGCTCGCTGAATCAGGGGCGAAGCAAGCAGGTGGCTTACCATCTGCTGAGGCGCGAGCGTAGCGGCGGGGCTGACCATAATTCGCAATCATGAAGTGAGGAGACAGAAGTCAGAAGGAAAGGCTGAAGCCACTGCTTTTTACTTCTGCCTTCTGCCTACTGGTTTCTGTCTCATCTTCTTACACCAACATAACTTCGTCTTCAGTAAGCACTGCCGACGTTTGTATAGCGCATTAATAGAAGCGTGCGAGGCGATCTTCGGTCGCTTCGAGGTCGCGTGTTTCCAACCAGAACACGACGTTGGATCGTCCGCTTATGAGGCCAATCTCAATACACTTGCCGCAGCCCAAAGAGCGCCGCCAGCACGCCTGAATAAACTAAGTCGGCGAGTTCCGCGTCGCCCTTGCGGTAGCTCTTGATGACTGCTGCCGCATGCACACCCGTTGCAGTGCGGAAGGCATTAAATGGAGAAGCTCAAGCTTCCGTTCAATCGGCGGCTCGCAGACGGATGGCGACTGTAAACCATCGCGCAGAGTTTCATCTTCAAAACGAATCCGGCGCGTGGGTGCGGCGGTCGGCTCCACCTGGTTCCAATTGTAAATCAATTTATCGAGGGGCATTTCTGAATCTCTCGTCGTTTGAGGAGCAGTCCCGCACACGCCCGGCATGGTTGAGGATAGTTGATTACAACAAGCGTTCTGATGAATGTCAAGGCAGGTTGCAACGCCGGGTAACGGCGTACTTTGACGCGCCCGTTCACAGTGTTATAGGCTTCGCTGAAGCTTTGAGGGATTAAACTTTGAATGGATTTTGTCGATCTCGACAACTGCTTTGACGATGACTCCGGTGATGCCCAAAGGTATTGAACACGAAGAGATAACTGCACATAGCAAGGATGAGCACATGGGTCTGCGCACCGGGGCAGGCTGGATTGAGGTGATTGCCGGTTCGATGTTTTCGGGTAAATCCGAAGAGTTAATACGCCGCCTGCGTCGCGCCAAGATCGCGCGGCAGAAGGTACAGGTATTCAAGCCCGAGATTGACGAGCGCTACTCCGTCGATCACATCGTTTCCCATTCCGAGATGCGCCACGAATCGACCGTGGTTCGAACTGCGGCAGAACTCTTGACGCGCGTCGAACCAGGCACAGAGGTGGTCGGCATCGATGAAGGACAGTTCTTCGACAAGGAATTGGTTGACGTGGCAAACAAACTAGCAGAGCGCGGCATCCGCGTGATCATCGCCGGACTCGACCAAGACTATACGGGACAACCCTTCGAGCCGATGCCGCAACTTCTCGCTGTCGCCGAGTACATCACGAAGACACACGCCATCTGCGTTCGCTGCGGCCAGCCCGCTAATTACTCGCAGCGCATTGCCCAAGTGGAAGAACGTGTCGCTGTCGGCGCTTCCGACATGTATGAAGCGCGTTGTCGCCGCTGCTTCGTTCCGCACGCCGATGCTCCAACATCGCACATCACGGAAGCTTGAGGCAGTAAGCGAAGCTTTTGCCTGCTGTCCGGTGCGTGCTATGCTCTCCCGCGCTTTCTCTCCCCAAACCATCGACGTCTGCGATTCCAGTCCAACACAGAGGAGATGCTCCTTAAATGAATGTTATAAAAAGGTTAATATCCGGTTTCTTTCTTGCTGTTCTTTCGTTTGCAATCCTTGGCGGCAGCGCGTGCCAGCCGGGAGCAAACACGAACACTGCGACAACAAACACCAACATGAATACCAACACGGTGGCGAATACAAACGCTACTCCGACCACGCCGATTACCGCTGACTTTGGTCCAACCATTGAAGCACGCGAGCCTGACAACTACCGCACGACCGTAGTCTTAACTGCGCAGACCACGGGCGGCGAGCGCGCTGTGGCGATTCCTGAGTTTGCTACCGAAGTGGCCCGCAATGGAGCGGACCGCCGCATTGCTTTCAAACTCCCGAGCGGCGAACAGATTGTCTATCTTGATCGCGCCGATAAGCGTTATATCGTTTCGCTGAATCGCAAGCAGTATGCAGAACTCACTCCGCAATCAACCGGTTTTGAAGTGCCGCGCATGATGACGCCGGGTCAGATCGTTGGTCAGTTACAGAAGCAGCGTGGCTATGAGCGCGTCGGCGAAGAAGAGATCAATGGACGCTCAGCCATCAAGTATCGCTATGCGAGCACGGCCAAGACGGGCACACAGGCGGGTGAGGTGCGCGCCGAGACTTTTGTTTTCGTTGACAAAGAGACGGGACTGCCGCTGCGCTCGGAGTTGTTCTCGGAAGCGTCGGGCAATGTTCAAGGCGTCAAAGGATTGAGTGTCGTCGCGGAGATGCGTGATATTCAGACCAACGTTGAGCCATCTTTCTTTGAGATACCGCAGGGCTTCGCTCAAGTTTCACCTGATCAAGTGCGCCAGCAGGTGGATGCCGTGATCCAAGCGGCAACCGCCGTCGTCGGCGCGATGATGAGCAACATGAACACGCAGGGCGGCACGACAACGACAACTACCACGACCACAACCGTCTCACCAACGCCTTCAACAAACGCGTCGCCTGAGCGTTAAAGGAGAAGCGATGAGATATTTTCTGGCTCTGCTGGTCGGAGCAATTCTCGGCGGATTGCTGGTCTTTTTTCTCTTTGTCGGCGTGCCGCGAACCACGCCGCTTCCTGCTTCGACAACGCAGACTCCGGAAGCGGCAAGCACTACCGAAACAGGCACCGCCGTGCTGACGCTTGATGAAACGTTTTTCAATACGCTGCTCGGCACGATCTTTCGTGACCTCGGTGACATCACGTTCCAGCTCGCCAAAGTAGAAACAGACTCGGAGGGAACTGAAGCGGGTGCCTCCTTTGTGCGAACCCAGGGCGCGTGTCCGAGCCGCGTAGTGCTGGCCCAGGAAGCAAGCGGCGTTCGCACGGGCGTGCGCTTTGTTGACAATCGGATCATCGCGCCGCTCGCTTTCAGCGGCAGCTATGCTCTGCCGATTGGCCCTTGCATTAACTTCCGCGGAACCGGCCAGGCCAATATTCAACTCGCTTTTGATCCGGCGAAGCAGAACCTTTACGGCCAGATTAATGTCGAAGGGCTTAACCTCGAAAACATGTCGCCAGCCTTCAGCGGCCTTGTCGCGCTTTTTGTCAAACGCGCGATTGATGAGCGCGTCAACCCGCTGGAAGTTCTGCGCGGCTCACAGCTCACATTAGCTGTTCCCGTACAGGCATCAAACGGCACGCTGCGCGCGCAGGTGAAAGATGTCCGCGCAGAAGTTACTGACGTGTTGCGCCTTCACGTCATCTACGACTTCAGCGGTGTACGTGCGGGCGGGCCGCCGTCATTACCCCCGCCGCCGCAGAGTTAGACAACTTTCAATCGAACCCTTCGATTGTTGATCTCGGATTGCGGATTGAAGAACAAGAAGCAACTAATACTGCCCGCTGTCTTTGGTTCCCTAATCCGCAATCCGAACTCCGCACTCCGCAATCGAGGTGTTTAGATCTCCACCCCTGCCAGATCGCTCTTCGCCGGACCTTCGATCACACGTCCCTGCGCATCGAACCGCGAACCGTGACACGGACAATCCCAACTCTTCTCGCCGGAGTTCCACTGAACGATGCACCCCAGGTGTGTGCAAACGGCTGAACGTTCATGAAGCGTGCCCGATTCATCACGGTGGACGGCGACCTTTGATAAACCGCGCCGCATAATCGCGCCTGTGCCCGGAGCAACCTCATCAACCGAGGAGACGTCACCACCCGTCACAAGATCAGCGTACTGCTGCGCAACATTGACCTGTTCGACAATAAATTCCGAGAGCGCACTTGCGCTGAGATTTTTACGCGCCGGGTCATATAACTTCTCCCAGTGGTGCACGCGCCCCTGAATTAAATCAGTCAGCAAAATCCCCGCAATGGTGCCGTGCGATGTACCTTGCCCGGAATCACCCGTTACGATGTAGACGTTCTCCTCACCGGGATTACGACCGATGAAAGCGACGCCGTCCATAGACTCCATCACTTGACCGGACCAGCGGTAGACAGTCTTCTCAACCATCGGAAAGCGGTCGCGCGTCCATTGCTCAAGCTCTTGGTAGCGCCGGTCGGCATCGTCTTCTTGTCCGGTCTTGTGGTCTGCGCCGCCGGTGATAACCACATCAAAGACATCCTTGCTCTGTCGGCCGCTGCCACTCTT
>JACCTF010000486.1 GCA_013812565.1 Pyrinomonadaceae bacterium
GTACCGATGAGCGGCAAGGGAACCTGTCCGGTTATCACGACGATGGGCACCGAATCCATGTAGGCGGTCGCGATGCCGGTGACGGCGTTGGTTGCGCCGGGGCCGGAAGTGACCAGCGCGACGCCGACGCGTCCCGTCGCCCGCGCATAACCGTCAGCCATGTGGACTGCGCCCTGCTCGTGGCGCACAAGATAGTGAGTCAATCTATGCCGCGCCCGCCACAGCTCATCGTAGATATGTAAAACGGCTCCGCCCGGATAACCGAAGATCGCGTCTACGCCTTCATGCACAAGCGCTTCAACTAGAATCTCCGCGCCCCTCGGCAAACAGTCATCCGCGTTTGTAGAAGGAAGATCAATCGTCGGTGTAAAGATTTGTTGTGGTTCGATCATCTGTTTCTTTCGATCAAAGTCCGAAGTCGTAAGTCCGAGGTCCGAACTTTGAGTCAGTGAACGCTGTTTGTGATGTATTGACTTCGGACTTACGACTTCGGACCTCGGACTCTTAGTGAAGCGTGGTCTCTCCCATCAAGTGGAGGTCAACTCCCCGCGCCGCATCCCGTCCATCCGCGATGGCCCAGACAACCAGCGACTGTCCGCGAGATGCATCACCCGCAGCGAACACGCCGGGAACATTCGTCATTCTGTTTTCATTGATAACGATGTTGCCGCGCTCGGTGACGGCAACGCCGAGTTGAGCGAGCAGTCCCTCTTTCTCCGTTCCAAGAAAGCCCATCGCTAAGAGTATGAGTTGGGCAGGCCAGAACTTCTGTGTGCCGGGAACTTCTTCGAGCTTGAAGCGACCATCCGTTCCCTTGTTCCATGCCGCCTGGATGGTCTCCACTCCGCGAACGTGGCCGTTATCGTCGCCGACAAACCGCTTCGTCAGAATCGAATACTCACGCGGGTCACGGCCGAACAGGTTGGCGGCTTCTTCCTGACCGTAATCCATGCGGTAAATCACCGGCCACTGCGGCCACGGGTTTTCGGGTGCGCGCTCCGCCGGAGGCTTGGGAAGAATCTCGAACTGCACGAGGCTGCGGCAGTTATGACGCAGTGATGTCCCCACACAATCTGTTCCGGTATCGCCGCCGCCGATCACAATCACGTCTTTCCCTTTGGCGGATAGACCACCTCCATTTTGTTTGAGGCCGTCCAGAAGCTTCTTTGTGTTGGTATGGAGAAAGTCAACGGCGAAATGAATGCCTTGAAGACCTCTCCCTTCAACCGGGAGGTCGCGCGGCTTGGTCGCGCCGCCACACAGCACCACGGCATCAAATTCACTTCGTAGTTGATCGACCCCGTAATCGTGGCCCACCGCCGTATTGGTAACGAAGCGAACTCCCTCCGCGGACAGCAAGTCGGTGCGACGTTGAACAATTTCTTTATCGAGTTTCATATTGGGGATGCCGTACATCAGCAGTCCCCCGATACGGTCATGGCGTTCTAAGACAGTAACCCAGTGTCCGGCTTTATTAAGCTGCGCGGCGCATGCCAAACCCGCCGGGCCGGAACCGATAACGGCAACCCTTTTGCCGGTCCGTTTCGTTGGCGGTTCGGGCACAACCCACCCTTGCGCGAATGCTTTGTCGATGATCTCACACTCGATGGTCTTGATCGAAACCGGCGGCTCGCTGATCCCGAGCACGCATGAGCCTTCACACGGCGCAGGGCATACGCGCCCGGTAAACTCAGGAAAATTGTTGGTTTTCAGCAGACTGTCGAGGGCTTCGCGCCAACGTCCGCGGTAAACGAAATCGTTCCATTCAGGAATCAAGTTGTGGAGCGGGCAGCCTGAGGTCAGCCCATCGATGATCTGCCCGGTATGACAAAACGGCACGCCGCAGTCCATGCATCGAGCACCCTGCTCGCGCAGCGACGCTTCCGGCAGGTGGCCGTGAAATTCCTTCCAATCGCGTATGCGCTCGCCGGGGTGGCGAACCACCGGAAGGTCGCGCGCATACTCCATGAATCCAGTCGGTTTACCCATAAAAAAGATGTCGGATGGCAGATGCCGGATGTAAGAAGAAGACAGTTTTCACTGACATCTGACATCTAGCATCTGCCATCTGCTTTTACTTTCCTCCGACCCGCGCGACGTCGTGCGAGTTCAACTCGAAGGCAGCCATCGCGGCTTCTTCCATCGACATGCCTTGCTCTCTCATCTGCCGCTGGGCGTCGAGCACGCGTTTGTAATCATTCGGGATGACGCGCACAAAGTTCGGCAGCACTTCATCCCAGTGGACGAGTATTTCGCTTGCGCAGCGGCTGCCGGTGTACTCGGCATGACGAAAGATCATGCTTTTGATTGTTTCGATTTCGTCCCAATCTTCGAGCATGGTGAGTTGAACCATCTCTTGGTTGCAGTGTGCTGCGAAGTCGCCATGCGGATCAAAAACATAAGCGATGCCGCCAGACATCCCGGCGGCGAAGTTGCGTCCCGTCAGCCCAAGAACCACGACGCGCCCGCCCGTCATGTACTCACAACCATGATCCCCGACTGACTCGACGACCGCATTCACTCCGCTATTGCGCACACAAAAACGCTCGCCTGCGACGCCGCAGATGTAAGCCTCACCGCTCGTCGCACCATATAACGCGACGTTGCCGATGATCACGTTCTCTTCAGGAGCAAATGTCGCGTCGTGCGGCGGGCGGATAATGATCTTCCCTCCGGATAATCCCTTGCCGACATAGTCGTTGGCATCACCTTCGAGCCAGAGCGTAACACCGCGCGGCACAAACGCGCCGAAGCTTTGACCGGCCGAACCGTGAAAGTGCAACCGGATCGTGTCATCGGGAAGACCGGCGGCTCCGTAACGACGGGTTACGTGGCTGCCGAGAATGGTGCCGACCGCGCGAT
>JACCTF010000204.1 GCA_013812565.1 Pyrinomonadaceae bacterium
TTGCCGATGTCATCAAGAAGTCTGAACTCGCCCGCCGTTCCATACGGCGCAGCTAAGTCTTGGCGGAAGAGAGGCACATTCTTAACAGGATTGCCGTTGCCATCCTGCGTTTCATCGAAGGTGCCGATTGGGTAAAACTGAGGGTTGCTCAGGTACGCATCAACCTCTGCTTCCGTAGAGTTGGGACCTAAGCCTGAAGGCGCTCTGCCGATGCTCACGCCTAAGAACGTTTGCTGTAGGTTCGGGTAAAATGCGCGTGAGTTATTCGCCATCGCCAGCAACTTGCCGACGTTGAGAGTCAGCGCAGCAGGCCCATCCACGCGGCGACCGACCGAGCCTCCATTCGGCATATTGAAGACAGAGTTATCCGTGATGGTGTGGCAGATCGTGCAGGAGATGCCCACCTTATCGCCGTTCATGATGTCAAATTTCTTATCACCGCTAGAATCTACAGCGACGATGCCGACAATGGCATTAGCATTGACGAGCGCTACCATCGTCTTCGGATCGTTAAGCAAGGGAGCGTTCTGCGGCGACAAGTCCGTCCTTAGTTCCTCCTCTAACATCTTGCGCATGTTAGGATCAATCGCTTCGATGTCGATTTGCAGACCGGCTTCCAAAGCCTGTTTCGGGGTGAACTTTGCGTCAATCATGCCCTTAGGCAAGCGTGCCGCGTCCGTCCAGAACCCTTCGTTGCCGAAGGTCTCGAAGCGGTAAACATCACGTCCAGCGGCAGCGTTACCTGTCTGGTGCGGGTTCGGATTCACATTGATGCCGGGGCCGTCGGAAGCCGGATGCGGGCCCTTAACCTTGGCGGTTTCCTTGCCGCGATTGCAGGCGACGCTGAGGCAAAGAAATGCCAAGGCACACATCGCCAAAATGGATTGGAAAGAAGCAAAGCGTGTGACGGATACTGTACGGAGCATCGAATGAGCGCCTTTCTTACCCTGAATAGATATATATGTCGCCGCCGGATGTGAGCAGCGACCGCCCCGCCAAGGACGGATGATCTTACGCAAACGATGCGAGTATCGCGTCAGCCACCTTGACGAAAATACTGACCCTATCGCTCGCGCCACCCTCGTTCGGGGGATTAAAGTCAAGAGTGCTTAACAGTTGATAAGTAATTTAATTATAAGGATAGTTTCGTAAAAGTTGCGTTGGTCTGCCAACATTACATTCATTACTCTTTTGTTACTATAACTTTGCTACGATGGGGACTGAATATGGCTAAAGACGATCAGCTACGATTCTCAAACCATTTACCTTGTCATACCCTGACGGGGCTTACCTTTGAACATCTACCAGAGGATGGCTCACTCGGAAGAATCAAGCGCTTTCGCAAAGGCGTTGATATATGGCGACCGGACGACCGTGCGGACCGCATCTTCTTCTTGCGCCGCGGTCAGGTGGTGGTGATGACGGGCGACTCCAAAGGTAACGAGGTCATCATGCAGGTGATTGAGAAAGGCGAGCCGTTCGGTGAATTATGTTTCTGCTCACAAGAAAAAGGGCTGCGTCACACCACGGGGCGGGCGGTCGTTGAGAGCGAAGCTCTTGAGATTAAGCATCGCGACTTCGTCAGTCACCTACAGAGGAACACAAATGCGATGATGGAATTCACCTTCACCCTCTGCGAGCGACTCAGCGAAATGAAACTTCGCGTCGGCGTGCTCGCGCATCGCGGAGCGGAAGAAAGGCTGGGCAGACTCTTGCTCCAGCTTGCAGCCCCACCCGGTCAACAGCATACCGAAGGGACGAATGAAGTACCGCTCCATATCAACCATGAAGAGTTGGCGAAGATGGCCGCGATGAACAGATCGCACGTCACCGTCACGATGGGGAAGCTACGCAAGAGGGGTCTCGTGCGGTACCAGCGTAACCGCCCGCTCGTGGTTGATGTCCCCGCGCTCACAGCCTATTTGACAGAGGGTTGAAAACATCAGACGGAGTTCGTGAATAAAACATAATTGGCGTTACGCGACACAGAAGTGAGGTGCTGCTATAAAGAGCGGTATGGACACCACAACCTTGCTTGCCGATCCCGGCGCCATTAAGATCAAACACTTTATCTCCGCACCACAGTCCATTGCGCTAGTGGTCCAAGCCGTCCAACTGCAACCATGCTGTCCAAGGTGTCAGCAGCCATCCTCCAGCTTGCACAGCCATTATCAGCGTGCTGTCTTCGATTTGCCGTGGCACGGTGTCCGCGTCAAACTTCAACTTCATACACGTAAGTTCCGCTGCCGGAACGAACTTTGTGCTCAGAAGGTGTTCTGCGAACGCTTGCCGAAGGTCGCTGCCGTTTACGCGCGCAAGACCGTCAGGCTCAATGCAGCATTGACGTTGCTGGCTTTCGCTCTCGGCGGCGAGGCTGGCGCACGCACTGCTTGCGGGTTGAGCTTGCCTGTCAGCGGGGACACGCTACTGCGTCGCATTCGTCGCACTGTTCTGCCCGAAGCCCCAACGCTGAAAGTGCTTGGCGTCGACGACTGGGCTTGGCGTAAAGGGAGAACATACGGAACCATCCTTGTGGACTTGGAACGACATCGTCCCATTGATCTGTTGCCAGACCGAGAAGCTGAGACACTCGCTACTTGGCTCAAGGCTCATCCCGGAGTGGAGATCGTCAGTCGTGACCGCTCTCCGACTTATGCCGTCGGCATCAATGAGGGCGCACCGCTTGCGGTACAAGTCGCCGACCGGTTCCACCTCTTGATGAATGTGCGCGAGGTGCTGGAGAAGGTTATGTATCGACAGAACCGCTTTCTTCGCACGCAGACGTTGGCTGCACCGGTGAGCACCGCGCCCACGCGAGAGGGTGAAGACGCCGCAAGCTGTCGTCTGCGTTTACTACCTCATCTGCAACGAGTGAAGCGTGTTCGCAGAAGTAGCTTTGCGCCGCGGCTACGCTTGCCTTCGGCGCGACAGGCATCATGGATGTTGCTCAGACCGGAAAAGCTTAAAGATGATGAGCAGAAGATAGTTGAGTTATTAAAACGACTCTCACCCGAAGTGGCGAGCGCACAGATTTTAGCCCGTCGCTTCGTTGAGATGGTTAAAGAGCGTCGGGTTGACGAACTGCGCGGGTGGCTCGTCGATGCGTTCAAGAGTAACTTGCCAGAGTTCAGAAGCTTCGCTAACGGGCTGAGTGATGATGTTCAGGCTGTGAAGGCGTCACTCACTTCTGAGTGGAGTCAGGGGCAAGTTGAGGGTCAAGTCAACCGCTTGAAATTACTCAAGCGCGAGATGTACGGGCGGGCGAAGCTTGATCTGTTACGAGCCAGAGTGCTTCATCGGGTGTGAATTAAATAGTCATCTTGCACTATGGTCGAAGTCTGCCTTTGAATCTTACCTTTGCACCAAATACGCGGATGAACCCGAACACGCAGCATCACCATCCGATGCACACAACCATCATCCGGGTGAGCATCGGAGCGTCATCGTCGAGGAGGGTTATCGGACACATCGCGGGCGCACGCTCTATGTGTTGGATGAAAGCTCGCTCGCCAGCTCTCGCAACCTCA
>JACCTF010000561.1 GCA_013812565.1 Pyrinomonadaceae bacterium
CAACAACACTCGTCAATCAAACGGATGTCTTAACTCAGAATCTGCTTACTATCATCATCTATAGCCACGACGGACAACTTATTAAGTGAACAACCCGCAGCCACCGCTCTGGCGTAACCGCAACTACATTCTTCTTTTCGCCGCCCAAATCATCTCCCTCTTGGGGCATCCATGCAGCTCACCGAAAATGACATATGACTGTTGCCTCCACTTGTCATCGTTAGGCATCAAGCGCGATTGCTATCTGCCCGGCTTTCGTTGCGGTAGCCGCAGTGCCTCAATCATGACGTGGAAGATCACGTTCTGTTCCTGCACACCGTGAAAGAGGTGCGCGCCCGGTCCACCAGCATAAATTGTCACATCCTCGCCGCCATGAGTCTCACTGCCGAGTGGCACTGTGGTTTCCTGCAAGTAGTTCGGATCGGCGGTGTTGATCTTTGTCAGATCGGGTCGCCCTTTGGTAATCCGGGTGTAACCATCAGCCTTGTGCGGATAGCTCTTGGGTCCTTCGGATTGTGTTTGTGACGCGCCGGTGTAGCCTGGGCCATTCGCGTAGCCGAGCGTGGTGTACGGTTGCCCCAACTTGTCGTTGGTGTATTCCGTCGTGGGACCGCCCGTGCGGTCGGGCGGTCTCACCAACCCAAAAATGTCGTTGCCACGCTCTGGATAGCCTCCGATGGTAAATGTGTGGCTATGATCCGCCGTGACGATGATGAGCGTCTCGCGTAGATCCACCTTTGCGAGGGTGGCGCGGACAGCCTTCGAGAGTTCGACGGCATCAGTCAAGGCACGGTAAGCGTTGCCGTCATGGTGCGCGTGGTCGATGCGTCCGGCTTCGACCATGAGGAAGTAACCTTTGCGATTCTTCGCCACCATGTCGATGGCTTTTGCGGTCATCTCGGTTAGAGAAGGCTCGCCTGCCGTGTCTTTCGGGCGGTCGTGTTCATACTCCATGTGCGAGCGTTCAAAGAGTCCCAGCAGGCGCTCGGTGCGTCGCGGGTCAATCATATCGAACTCACGTTTGTTCCACACGTAAGCGGAACGCGGACGCTTCGCCAGCCACTCATCGACGAGGTGACGCTTATCGAGGCGCTCGCCGGTGGTGTTTGCATCCTCCGGGTCAACCATTGTGCGCGGCAAGAATTTGCTGCGTCCGCCGCCGAGTGCAACTTCAAAACCGTCTCCATAGGGAGATTCGATCAGTTGGCGGGCGATGTCCGGGAAACCGGCGGTTCTGGCGGCAATGGGCAGATCAGCATCCGCTTCCCAATCCCGGTCGGCACTGTGCGCGTAACAAGAGGCAGGCGTTGCGTGGGTCAAACGGGCGGTGCTTACGATACCTGTTGAGAGACCGCCTTGCTCGGCAATCTCTAGCAGCGTCATCAGTTCATTTCCCTTCACCGTCGTGTGGTCTCCACGTACCACGTCTTGGTTAACCGAGATGAGACCGTCGTTTGTCTTCACTCCGGTGATGATTGCGGTCATCGTCGGAGCCGAATCTGAGGTCTGCTGATTCGCGCTATACGTCTTTGAGAGAGCGACGTAAGGCAGACGCTCGAAACTCAAGACGTTCTCCTCACCGCTTTCGCCACGCATTTGACCTTCAAGAATCCGCGCAGCGGTGACGGTGGAAATGCCCATGCCGTCGCCGACAAACAGGATCACGTTTTTCGCTTTACCCTGCTGGACACGCAACCTTTTCGCACGCTCGACCGCTTGTTGGCCGTCTCTGTACCACTGCTCCCGATTCTCGACGGGTCGGCGCGCCGTGCGCGGGGTAGATGGCTTCTCTTGTGCAGAGAGGCTGGAAGGCAGGGTTCCCGCGATGAGCGCGAACAGCACCAGCGAAGTCGTTAGTTTCATCATGTCAGTCGTTATCTGCATACGTTCGATGTCGAAATGGCAATTGGTTTGTGTTCCCGCGCGCTTCTATTAATGCACTCTTGTAGATTCCCTTTTGGTTGACTAAAACAATTCTCCTCCGCCGCGCACAATTGAAATCAACCAGCCCGCAAGCGCGCCGCCGAGCACCAGCCACGCCGAATTGAGCTGCCAGCGAATCAGTAACACGGCACTGATCATTACCAGCGCGACGGTCGGCGCATCCACGAGCGAAGCTCTCGCGAGTTGCCACGTTACAACCGCCATCAGCGCGAGTGATGCGGCGTTCACCCCGTCGAGGAACGCGCCTGCTGTCGCAGAGCGACGGATGCGCGGGATGAGCGGACTGCTGATCGCGACGAAGAAGAACGCGGGCAGAAAAATGCCGACGGTGGCGACAAACGCACCTGTCGGGCCGCCGAGCACATAGCCGATGAAGGTCGCGGTGGTGAAGACGGGTCCCGGCGTTACTTGCCCGACGGCGATGGCGTCCAGTAGTTGCGCGTTGGTGAGCCAGTGCCAGCGGTCAACCAGGTCGGCGCACACACCCGAAGCGTAATTGGTAAAGATGCATAGCGAGAGCAAAAACAGCGGACGCTTCACTTTGTGGTTGTGAGTTCTACTCTTTACTTACCGAGTCTGGGAATGGGAGTCAAACGGAAGTTTGAAAGCGATGCATTGGGACGAATTGTTGAAGCAGAGATTTATCGCCATATGTGGGTAACTGTTTTCGGCTTTACACCGACTGCCTCCCGGTGCTTAGCCGCGCCAGCGCGAGAAGCCCCGTCGTGATCGCCACGACGACCCCGGCGACCCACGCCCACGGCGAAAGGCTCGTCGCCTGCGGCAGCGTAATCTTGCCCCAGTCGGCGAGGCCCTTGATGATTGGCTGTAGCGCCGGATACAAGGCGACGTACACGCCCGCGCCGAAGAGCATCCCCACGACACCGACCATCGCATCACGCCGGCCTTCGCCGCTTGCGGCGACGCTCGTCCCCGGACAGTAACCGAAGACAGCAAGCCCCGCGCCGAATAGGACGCCTCCGAGTAGCACGCCGCCCAAGAGCGCTGGCTTGATGTGAAGGGTCGCCACGCCCATCGAGACGAGCGCATAGACGCCAACGGTGCCGACCGCCACCGCCGTCGCCATAATCTTCACGACCGTCCAGTCTTTCAACAAAAACTGCCCGATGATGACGTGGAACTTAGCGGCTCGCCCCTTCTGCAAAAGGAAACCGAAAACCATCCCGGTCGCGAGACCGAGAAGTAATTTACTGATTGGATCGAACACGGTTCGCGCCCTCCTTTCCGTAGATCAGAAACGCCGTCGCCACGCCGCTCGCAAACAGAAGCAAAACGAAAATCCAGCTTGAGACGGCGAGTTGGAGCGCGCCGCTTATACCGTGCCCGCTCGTGCAGCCGCCAGCCAGCCGCGCGCCGAACATCATCAGAGCACCGCCGAAAAAGGCACCTGTGAAACGCTTCGCGGTGCTGTCACCGAAACGCCATGCCCAGAGGGGCGGAACTGTTTGTGACGTGCGATCATTCGAGAGTTTTGAACTCATGAATGCCCCGATGAAGACGCCGACGACGAGCATCCACTCCCAATCCACCTTCGGCGACTTCTCCGGGTCGCGGTAATACTCATTGGTCTGAGCAAGCCCTGGCGTGACGGCTCTCTCGGTGAGTGCGGCGGTGTACTCGAACGCCGTCGTGATCCCTAGAGGCTTATCGGCGGTGGCAAACGAGAACCAACTCAGCACGCCGATCAGCGCGCCGACAACGTAAGGCGACCACGATTTCATTCTCAGCGTGTTCATCACGCGCCTCCTTTTCAATTTCAATGTTCATTACGCCTCGACTGCTCGCATCACCGCGTCACCGGATGTCGCGCCGGATGAGATGTGCTCGAAGTCCCCGCGCAGGGCTTTAAGGGCGTACTTTTCACGTTCGATCTCTTGCCGTGTGCGGACACCTAAACGACGAAAGAGAGGAACAGGCGGACACCACCCCTGCACAGCATGCTGGAATAGAAACGGAAGGACGATGCCGGGGATGATGAGCCATTTCTTATTTCCGCTAGCGACCGCTAAACTAACACCGGTAAAGGCAAGCGCTGAGGCGTTCACCTCAAGCACCCGCTCCATGTCCCACTCCTGCTCTAGTTCTTCAATGCGGTGCCCAATCTCCGCATCGTCCCTTGCCGCGTAGCTCTCGACCCGCTCACGCATCTCCCGGTCAAGGCGCGCATTAATCTCAGAAGAAGTGCTCTCCCTCACGTGGTCGCCGTCGTCCGCATTACCAGTCATAGACTCGTTTCTGTTTTCCATCTCAGTCTCCTTAGAAAAGCTTTGGCGTCTGGTCCGAATCGCCGCTCTTGAAATTTCGGTAATTACATTCTCCCAACCCCGCCGCGCGCCATCGTGTCGCCGCTACCGCCCCGGATGAGCGTCCACCCGAGCGCCAGGAGAACGACTCCGAAAGCCAAGAATGACAAGTCCCACGGCAGCTTTGAATCGGTGTACTCGTAGACGTGATGGACGCCGAGCAGTTGGTGGTCAATGATGCCTTCGATGACGTTAAAGAGTCCCCACCCGACCAGAAGCGAGCCGAAGAAAGTTTTACCCGACCACGGCACGTCACGCCGCGCGCCGACCCGCCACAGCATGGCAAGCCCGACGCAGGTCATTACCCACACAGCCGCGTGAAAAATGCCGTCCCAAGTCATATTCACTTTCGCATCTACCAGCGTGTTCGGCGGCCTCCACCCGGAAAGCATGTTGTGCCACTGTAGAATCTGGTGAAGCACAATGCCGTCTGCGAATCCGCCTAAGCCTGCGCCCATGAGAATGCCCGCCGCGATTAATGGGGAGCGTTTTACGTCGTCTGCCATTTACACTTCCTCTCTTTTAACTTTACCTTTATGTCATCTGCGTAATAGATACCCACGCATATCAAAGCGAGCACAATGAGGGGCAGCAGCATCACTAACAGAGTGCCGGTGAAACTCTGGCCGTAGACGCTTGGGTTGACCTCCGCCCTGCATTCGGGGCAGGCCCACACGACGGATGGCGCGGCGCTCAGTAAGAGCAGGAGCCCTAAGAGCTTGAGTAGAAGTCTTTTCACGTCCTCAT
>JACCTF010000568.1 GCA_013812565.1 Pyrinomonadaceae bacterium
GCGGGGTGCTGGAATGGGAAGATGTGGTGGCGGAGCGCAGCGCGTGGGATGTGTTTATCTGGTATGGAGGCTTGGTGCGGATCGCTGAGGCTTTGGGTGAAGCCGGCCTCACGAAGCGGTTCGCCGAGACGGCTGCCAGCTTCACATCTGGGTGGTTATGGTGGCTGGCGCTCGGCTGCCTGTTATTAGTTTACTTCTACTCCCACTATGGCTTCGCCTCGATCACGGCGCATGCCACGGCGATGTACACGCCATTTTTGGTGGTCGTTCTCGCTGCCGGAGCACCCCCGTATCTGGCTGTGCTCTCGCTGGCTTACTTCTCTAATCTTAACGCCTCGTTGACCCATTACGGCACCACACCAGCGCCGATCTATTTCGGTGCAGGCTATGTCAAGCAACGAACGTGGTGGTGGTTCGGACTGATCGCCTCGATACTTAACATTTTGATCTGGGTAATAGTGGGCTTCGCATGGTGGAAAGTGCTCGGATTGTGGTGAGAGGTAAACGGGCGGGGGCGATAGAGAAAGCACAGGCTTGCGGCTGCTTGCTGAATTTGTTGCCGCTACGGTGCGATTAGTCCAGAATGTCTTCGCCTTTCTACCCCGTCCTGGAGTAATACATATGACGAGCAGACTCTCTATTGGGGAGCTTGAGGCTCTCAAACGAATCTCTACGCCAACAATATCAAACGCTATCGAAACATTTAACCTTCGCCCGCGCAACGAAGGATATATGTCGCCGGAGGTGCGCTGTCTATTCCCCGACCTGGGAGCGATGGTCGGTTATGCAGTGACTGCTAGGATCAAAGCGGATCAACCGGCGACAGATGGGCAACAGGCTTCGCGGTTCGATTATTGGGATTACGTATTAAAGATGCCTGCGCCGCGCATCGCGGTCGTCCAAGACCTGGATCAGCCGCCAGCTATCGGGTCCTTCTGGGGCGAAGTTAACGCGAGTGTTCATCGTGCGCTTGAGTGCGTGGGGACAATTACTGATGGCGGAGTACGTGATCTGGATGAGGTTCATGCCTTCGGGTTTCACTTCTTCGCGGCCGAGGTGATCGTCTCGCACGCTTACATCCACCTGATTGATTTTGGCGGGCCGGTGAAGGTCGGTGGTCTGGTTGTGAATCCCGGCGATCTGATACACGCTGATAAGCATGGAGCGATTGTGATCCCTCACGAAATTGCTCGTGAGGTGGCCGGGGCGGCCGCAATGATTGAGGCCACCGAGCGCCGGATCATCAATTATTGTCAATCGTCAGATTTCTCCGTCGAGAGACTAAAGGCGCTGGTGCGTGAGTTGACCCCCACCAAGTGAAGTACAAAGCCTGCTATGACTGAAACGCTTATTTCGGTTCAAAGATTAACTGAGTTCTGCACGCGATGCTTGGAGCGACTCGGCCTTGCCCACCGGGACGCTGTGTTGACGAGCGAAGCGATTGTGGCCGCAAACCTGCGCGGTGTCGATTCACATGGGGTCATCCGTCTCAAGACGTATGTTGACCGGTTGCGCGCCGGCAGCATCAAACCGCATGGAGAGCCTGCGGTGATCAAAGAGGAAACTGCTTTCGCGTTGCTTGACGGCGAGGCAGGACTAGGGCAGGTGCTCTCGGCCAAGGCGATGCGCTTAGCGATTGAGAAAGCCCGCGCAATGACTGTCGCCGTAGTTGGCGTGCGCAACAGCAGCCACTTCGGCGCTGCCGCATTTTATGGTTTGATGGCTGTTGAGGAGGGAATGATCGGACTGGTTGCGACAAACGCCGGGCCAACTATGGCACCGTGGGGCGGCAGCCTTCAGTTGCTCGGTAACAACCCGTTGTGCGTCACCGTTCCGGCCGGGCGCGAGCGTCCCGTTGTTCTCGATATGGCGACCGGGGCCGTATCTTTGGGCAAGATCATGGTCGCGATGATGGAAGGTAAACGCATCCCGTTGACCTGGGGGTTCGACGGTCAATGGCTGCCCGCTGATGATCCGAAGGCAGTGATTGACGGAGGCGCAATCCAGCCGCTCGGCGGGTACAAGGGTTATGGCTTGAGCATGATCCTTGATGTTCTAACAGGTGTCTTAATGGGCAGTAACTATTCGACTCTTGTACACAGTCTTCACCGCTCGCTGGATCAACCGCAGGGTGTCGGGCATATCTTCGCCGCGTTGCGCATTGAGAGCTTCATCCCACTCGATGAGTTTAAGCATCGCATGGACATGCTGATCTCGCTTCTCAAGGATTGCCCACGCGCGCCGGGCACCGAGCGCGTCTATGTCCCCGGTGAGATCGAGGCCGAGATAGAGATAGAGCGACGGCATGCTGGTATTCCCATCAACGCTCGACTGGAAGCAGTATTAAATGAGCTGGCCCGGGAGCTGGATGTAGCACCGCTGTTTGCATAAGCGCCAGGTATTATGGAATCGAAAGAGTGTTGTTGAATCATCTGCCACTTTATCCGATGGCGGTCGCCAAGCCGCAAACCATATCAAGTCGGTTGATGGAGTTCGTCAATGTCTTATGAAGCTCATCGCTTAACATGTTAAGCAAATCGGAACCGGACGAAATCAGGTCTCTACTCGCAGACGCCAGCAACTTGCGTGGCGGGCATGCCGCTCGTGCCCTCTTTCCCGAAACCACACAGGAGGTCGCCGATGCGCTCGCCGAAGCTGCCAGCGAAGGCACACCCGTTACTGTGTCGGGCGCAGGCACTGGCGTTGTCGGTGGGCGCGTGCCGTTCGGCGGCGTTGTTTTGGCGACAGACAAACTCAACCGTATCCAAGAGATCGTTCGTGAGGATGCGGGAGGATGGGCGATTGTCGAAGCGGGCGTGGTGCTCGCTGATTTTCAACGCGCAGTCGAAGCAAGAGGTTTGTTCTATCCACCCGATCCGACTGAGCGCAGTTGCTATTTGGGAGCAACGGTTGCGACGAACAGCTCAGGAGCGCGCACTTTCAAATACGGCCCGACACGAAATTATATTCGTCGTCTACGGTTAGTGCTCGCGACAGGCGATGTGCTGGACTTGCGGCGCGGCGAAATATTTGCGGATGCGCGTCGGTGCTTGCGCATCCCCATGCCGCGAGGTCGGTGCATAGAGCTTGAGTTACCGTCATACTCCATGCCGCAGACTCGCAAACACGCGGCGGGGTATTACGTCGCGCCCGGCATGGACCTGCTTGATCTATTCATCGGCAGCGAAGGCACGCTCGGCGTCATCACCGAAGTCGAAGTGACGCTCTTGCCAAAGCCGGACGGTGTTTTAAGTGGCGTTGTTTTTTTCACAGATGAAGAATATTTGCTCGCCTTTGTGCGCGAAGCGCGTGAGCGCTCGTTGCAAAATCGAGCGGAGCGGCGCGCCGGTGGGATTGATGCGCGTGCGCTTGAGTATTTTGATGCCGAGTCGCTTCGTTGCCTACGTGAGAAATACACGCTCGTGCCGCAGCAAGCAATGAGTGCCATCTTCTTCGAGCAGGAAACCACCCTTGAGAATGAGGATCGCTTGTTTGCCGAGTGGCTGACGTTGCTCGAACAGCACAAAGCCTTGGTGGAGGATTCATGGTTTGCAACCGAAGAGAAGGATCGCGCCGAGATGCGCGAGTTTCGGCATCGGCTTCCGGTGCTCGTCAACGAATGGCTCGCCCGTCACAACCAACGCAAAATCTCGACCGACATGGCCGTCCCCGACCAAGCCTTTGCCGGTATGCTGCGTTTATACAAAGAGACACTTGAAGCGAACCGTCTTCAGTATGTCATCTTCGGGCACATCGGCGACAATCACGTCCACGTCAACATCATGCCACGCGACGATAGAGAAGCAACCACGGCGCGCGAGATTTATCTCAGGTTTGTGCGTCGCACGGTGGAACTAGGCGGCACCATCTCTGCTGAACACGGTGTGGGCAAGATCAAGGGTGACTATTTACGCGAGCTCTACGGTGAAGGGCCACTGCGTGAAATGGCGGCGCTCAAACGCGTCTTTGATCCGGCCTGCATTCTCGGACGAGGCAATATCTTTGCCGAGGAGTATCTCTAAACCCGGGTCTGGCAGATGGTGAACAATCACAATCGGAAGCGATCAGAGAAGTGGTTCTCCAGCCAACAATCATGAAGTTCGGCGGCACGTCAGTCGAAGATACGTGCGCCTTTCAACGTGTCGTGCAGATCGTCAGCGCGCACAAGGATATGCGCCCCGTTATCGTTGTCTCTGCGATGAGCCGCTTCACGGATGCGCTTCTTCAGAGCGTGCAGATGGCCGCTGATGGCAACGCAAGTGCGGCGAGTTCCTGGCTCGAAGATCACTATGAGCGCCACGAAGATGTGGCAAGCAGTTTGTTGGGAGCGGTGGAAGCGAGCCTCTTTGAGGCTGCGCTCAACAAAGCGCGGAGTGAGATTCGTGAACTGTGCGTGAGCATCGCCGCACATTCGATGCCGCATGCCGCCCTGCAAGATTCGGTTGTTTCATACGGCGAACAACTCTCTTCCACCCTGCTCGCGGCGGTGCTTCGTGAAAATAATTTACCTGCCCACTATTTGGATGCGCGTCGTCTGATCGTGACCGACGATGAGCATGGACGCGCCGCACCGCTCTTTGCGGAGACCATGCGGCGCACGCGTGCCGAGCTTGAACCGCTGATCGAAGCCGGAGAGATGCCGGTGCTGGGAGGGTTTATCGCCGCCTCCCGCAGCGGTGCGACCACCACTCTCGGGCGCGGCGGCTCGGACTACTCAGCGGCGCTCACGGGTGCGGTTCTCCAAGCGCGTGAAATCCAGATATGGACTGACGTCACGGGCGTGCTGACAGCCGATCCCCGCCTTGTTGAGAGCGCACGCACAATCCCGCAGCTTTCCTACCGTGAAGCGGCAGAACTCGCTTACTTCGGTGCCAAGGTGCTGCACCCGAAGACGATGCAGCCTGCCGTTGAAGGGCGCATCCCTGTGCGTGTCAGCAATACGCGCCAGCCTTCGGAAGCCGGCACCGTGATACTTACGGAAACTGCTGTGTCGCCCTCAACCGTTAAAGCGATTGCACATAAAACGGGCATTACCATCGTGCAGATCACTTCGGCGCGAATGCTCGGCGCATACGGGTTCTTGCGCGCTATCTTTGAAATCTTTGATCGGCATCGCACCGTCGTGGACATCGTCACAACATCAGAGGTCAGCGTATCACTATCGCTCGATGAGGCAAGTGCGTTGCCGGCGATTATCGAAGAACTGCGTCAACTCGGCACCGTCGAGATAGAGCCGCGGCGTGCGATCATCTGCGTTGTCGGGGAGGGTTTGCGCAGCACGCCTGGGATAGCGGCACATGTCTTCAGCACGATTCGAGACATCAATGTCTCGTTGATCTCGCTTGGCGCGTCGAGCGTTAATCTGACGTTTGTGCTGGATGAGGAGCAGGTGCGAGAAGCTGTGATGCGACTTCATGCAGCCTTCTTTGAACGTGCCGCAGATGTGTATGTTTCATGAATTAGCAAGTTTTCAATTGGCAAGCAGTTCGTAGACTCGCATCAGATCAGCTTTGAGTTCAATGCCGATGCCAGGCGCGTCAGGGAGGCGAACACGCCCACCTTCTACCGGCACATTGTCAGCGAAGCCGCCAAAGGGCTGGAACACTCCGGGATATGATTCGTTTCCGCCAAGCCCGAGGCCAGCCGCGATGTGCAGCGTCATCTGATGACCGCCGTGAGGGATGCAGCGTCTCGCAGACCAGCCATGCTGCTCAAGCATTTCTAAAATCTTCATGTACTCGACCAGTCCGTAGCTCAAGGCCGGGTCCATCTGTAAGTAATCGCGATTGGGATTAAGTCCGCCGTAGCGAATAAGGTTGCGCGAATCTTGGAGCGAGAAGAGATTCTCACCCGTGGCGATTGGTGTGGTTGACTCCTTAGCAACCTCAGCGTTTAACCGATAGTCAAGCGGGTCTCCAGCTTCCTCGTACCACTTGAGTTTGTAAGGCGCTATCGCTTCCCGGTAGCGCAGGGCAGTTTCCAGATCGAACCGGCCATTCGCATCAACCGCCAGCCTCTCTCCATGCCCAACGACTTCGAGGACCGCTTCGATGCGCCTCAAGTCATCATCCAACGATGCTCCGCCGATCTTCATTTTGACGGTGTCGTAACCCATATCGAGATACCCGCGCATCTCGTCCTGCAATGCCGTCAAATCCTTGCCGGGATAGTAGTAGCCGCCTGCCGCGTAAACGTAAACATCCGTGTCGGCAACTCCGTTGCGGTAAGCGTCTGCGAGCAAACGATAGAGCGGCTTGCCTTCGATCTTCGCCGTCAAGTCCCACAAAGCCATATCGAGCGCGCCAACGGCGACTGATCGCTCGCCATGCCCACCCGGCTTCTCATTCGTCATCATGATCTGCCAGGCTTTTACGGGATCAAAGTTTTGTTCGTCGTCAGTCAGCAAAGCTCCGTGCTCAGCTTTCATGAGGCGTGGTATTAAGCGCTCGCGCAAGATTCCCTGCTGCGCGTAGCGCCCATTGGAATGAAAGCCGAAACCAACGACGGGTCTCTGGTCGCGCACAACATCAGTGATGATCGCAACGGCTGAGACTGTCATTTCCGAGAAGTTGATCCAAGCATTGCGTAGGTGAGAACGAATCGAAACAACATTGTCATGGATGGCAATTATCTTCATGGTAGTAGTCGGTCAACACAGTTAAGAGGGTGAAGGTCAACGATGGCTATTATAGAAATACAAGCGAGTTGCGTTAGGCTACGCACAGCCGCTGGTGGTGATGAGGTCGCAAGGCTCTTGGTGTCCGTCAACCCGTGCACCAGCCCGTGCACCAGCATGACCCGAGAACCCGCACAGGTATCACCATCTGTTGCCACATGCATGATGTGAGCACGCATAGGAGATTCTTCCGTCTCGCAGGTTCTCCCACGACGGCGAACAATAAAGCAAAGATAGCACACGATGCAGATCATTCACCCTTGTTGCTGTGGTGTGCGCCGCTTGTGGTAATGGGGCACGATCCACCGGCAAACCCGAGCGGCAGGGAGCGCCCGATTCTACTTTTTCGATAAGCACCATGTCGTCATCGAACGTTGTTTACCCACTACCACGGTCTTGATCGGTTCGATAAACTCGCCGCCGTAGTGTTGCGCCGCGGCGGTGAGCATCTCGTCATCCACCAGGAAAAGGTCGCTCCCGTCAGGCAGATAAAAGCGTCTGCCTTCGATGCGCTTCACCTCTCTTTCCACCCCGATGGTCGAAGCGAGTCGCGCGATAAAGATGCCGCCGGGTTTAAGCACCCGCCACATCTCCCCGACCATGCGCCGCCAATGATCTTCATCTCGGGCGAAGTGTAAGACGGCACTACTTATCACGGAGTCGAAAGTCTTATCGGCGAACAACATCTGCTCCACCGCTTCGACGCGGAAGTTATCTTCCGGTAACCCCGGGGCGAGCACCGCCGCAAGCCGCCGGACCTGTGCGATGGCTTCCCTCGACTCGTCGACGCCGAAAACGCCATACCCGTTCCTTAAGAAATAGATGAGATTGCGCCCGCCCCCGCAGCCTGCGTCAAGGATTTGCATCCGCGGGGTGAAGCGGCCTTTCAGGAGTTGATCGAACAAGTAGATGTCGATACTTCCAAAATACTCTTGAAGATTAAGGCGTGAAGTCATGTCGAAC
>JACCTF010000584.1 GCA_013812565.1 Pyrinomonadaceae bacterium
GCACAGCATGGGCGGCTTGGACGCACGCCACATGATCGTGCATCAAGAAATGGCTGACCGTATCGCGAGTCTGACAACCATCGGCACCCCGCACTTGGGGACCACGCTCGCCGATTTGCGACTCGACGAAGGCGGCGAGGAATTGCTCGGTTTGCTGCACAACGTCATCGACCTGCGCGGCTTTCAGGATTTGACGACTGCCGCTTGTCGCCGCTTCAACGACGAAGCGCGCGACGCGGAAGCCAAGAACGCGACGGTCTATCGGACTTACGCGAGCGCCGAAGATTTGCCGCTCGTCTTCGCGCCGCTCCAGCGCGCGTGGCAGGTGATTGACGAACGCGAAGGAGCGAACGACGGACTCGTATCGCTCACATCGCAAGCATGGCAAGCGCAACTCACAGCCTCCGACGGCACAGTGAAGACAGTCGCCCAATATCGCTTTCCGATTTCGGCGGATCATCTCAATGAAGTCGGCTGGTGGGACTTAAATCAACTGCGCGCCCACGATTCACGCACGAGCATCTTCCGCGCCGCGCAAGAGTATGAAGCACAAATCAAAAACATCTACCTCGCCATCGCAAAAGTAGTGGATAGTTAAAGCACACTGCCTTTTCACTATCCACTATCCACTGACATGGAGGTTTTCATGGCTGGCACCATCATTGAGGGGCGTAATGTGAACGGCAGTCAAACAGTTGCGCCGGATTTTTGCGTCGTCGGTTCGGGCGCGGGCGGCGGCGTCTGCGCCCTCAAACTCGCCGAAGCCGGGTTCGACGTGCTCGTACTCGAAGAGGGTACGAACATTCCGCGCGGGCAGG
Organism: Pyrinomonadaceae bacterium; assembly: GCA_013812565.1. GTDB lineage: Bacteria > Acidobacteriota > Blastocatellia > Pyrinomonadales > Pyrinomonadaceae > JACCTF01. Next base: position 819 of record JACCTF010000584.1, read on the forward strand.
GTCACGGCGACGCGAGCCATGTCCGCCCGACCTTCACCGAGCGCGAGTTGGATATGTACAAGATGCTTTATCAAGAAGGCGGCGGGCGCACGAGTGCTGATGGTGGCGTGAAGGTAATGCAGGGGCGGTGCTTGGGCGGCGGCACGACCGTCAATTGGTCTGCGTGTCTGCCCCCGCCGCGCTTTACGCTCGACCATTGGCGACAATCTTTCGGCTTGCCGTTCACGCGCGAGAACCTCGACCCGTACCTCGTCGAAACCGTCAACTTCCTTCACATCAATGCCAACGACCGTTACAACACATCGGCGCAAGCCCTCATTCGCGGCTGCACTGCACTCGGTTATCGATGGAGCAATCTGCCGAACAACACGCACCACTGCCGCGAGTGTGGAAGTTGCGGCGTCGGCTGTCCTTACGACCGCAAACAGAGCGGCATCGTGACGTGGCTTCCGGCGGCAATTGAGAAAGGTGCGAACATCTATACCGACACGAAGGTCGAACGACTCGTGCGTTCAAACGGAACCGGGCGCGTCGCGGAAGTACAGGCAATCTTCCTCGATGCCAAAACTCAACGACGCCGCGAGACGCTCACCGTGCGCCCGCGTCGCGGCGTCGTGCTCGCCGCCGGAGCCATCGGCACGCCCGCGATTCTGCTTCGCTCGCGTATCAATCCAAACGAGATGGTCGGCAAGACGACGCATATTCACCCCGTCACAATCTGCATCGGCAAATACTCACAACAAACACATCCGGCTTACGGCGTGCCCGACAACATGATGACCGATCAATTCGCCGCCGGTGCCGTCGGATACTTGATTGAAACCGGCTCGTTCTATCCCGTCCTCTCCGCCGCTTCGACGCTCGACCACGGCGACCGTTTGCGGCAAATCATGCGCGACTATTACCCGCACGGCGCCATCATGTACGCGCACCACTGTTCCGGCTTTGACACATCGCAGCCTTACGGCACCGTTCGCCTCGACCGCTATGGAGACCCTGAGCTTGAATACAAACTCGACCCCGCGAACGTCCGCGCGATGCGTCACAGTCTGAAAGAGATGACGCGCATACATCTTTCCGCCGGAGCCGCGAGTGTTTATCACGTTACGAACCCGTCGCTCGAAATCTCTTCGACGAATCAACTCGACCTCATCGACAGCATCTCGTTTGCGCCGCAACGCACGACCATCTTCACCGTCCACGTCATGGGCGGTGCGCGCATGGGCGCGGACGCCCGACGCTCCGTCGTCAGCACCGACTTTTCCTTGCGCGACACGGAGAACGTCTGGGTCGCCGACGGTTCCGTTTTCCCGACCGGCTTGGGCGCAAATCCGCAAGTCACGATTTATGCTTTGGCATTGCGCGCGGCTGAAGAAATCTGCCGTCGCCACGATGCCCCGTTCACGCTTCACCAACAAGACAGGAGCACATTCCCGTGGCAAGAATAGCGATTCCGATTCTCGGCGTGTTCGCGCATCCTCGCCGCATCATACAGATTGACGAGCGGCGGCTCACCTATCTCGACGCGAAACGAGCGCACATTCTTTTTGCCGTCGGCGAAGCAATCGTCGGCAGTGACTTCAATCAAAAAGCTCCCGACTTCGTGTACATCGTCGACGACTATCTCGCATATCAACGGCGCGAGTCGCGCGAAGCGTTAGCGCAAGGATTGCTCATTACGGAAAACTGGGTCGTCTCGCTCGTCTTCGCTCGCCGCCCGCGCGGCTTCTCGCATCTCTCGATTGAAGACCGCCGACGTGTGCTTGCCCGCCTCGCCGTGAGCGACGTGCAACTTTTGCGTAACCTCTACGCGGCGTTCGTCAACATCTCGGCCTCGGTTTTTTATTCGCATCAAGCGACGTGGGCGGAAGTCGGTTATGACGGCGTGAGCGTTGACCATCCCGAACTGCTCGCCACTCCGCGCTGGCGACCCGGCGACCCGCGACCCGTAGAGCCGTGAGAATTTGAAATTGAACATGTGAACTTTCAAATCGAAAGAGAAGGAAATCAAAACCGATGGCACTCCTGCTCGATTCTTCACCACTAATCAAATTCAGATAAGGAGCAAACCCGATGCATGAATTAACCGGCGACCGCGACGCGGTGCTCGAAATGATGAAACAGACGGCATTCAAATTAGCGCGTAACAGCCAGCCACTCGCCAAATCCGCGAAGATTGCGCCGAAAGCGGCGAAGTCTGGGACGAAAGCCGCGAAGACCGCGACGACAACTCCGGCACAACAAGCCGAAATCGTCGGACAATTGAAACGCGCTCTCGCCCGCGAACAGGACAACGCGACGCGCGACGACGAAGCACCTGCGCCGAAGTCGGCAAACGCGGCGAAAGCGCGTGGCACACGCCCCAAAGCCAATCCGATGAAGCCGTCCGAGTCGGTTGCGAAAGCGTTGTACATGCCGCGCGACCGCACCGTCGCCGTGTTTCAAGCCGCGATGGATGAGTACCTTGACGGGAAGTTAAAGACCGCCGCGACGCCCAAAGCGGCGAAGAAGTCGGGCGGCAAAGCGATGGAGATGAAGACGGCGACGCCCGCATCGGACAAGACGAATGAAGTGAGCGGCGCGGAGGGCGCAAAAGCCGACATCGGTATTTTCTTTCAAACTCCGAAGCCCCCGGCGCGCGGGGCGAATGTGGCGAAGGGCGGCGCGTTGCAACCCAAGTCGCCCTTTGAGAAGTTCGGCAACCTCGATCCGGGATGGGCGTCGATCGTCGCCGAGAAGATCAAGATGATGCTACGCGGCAAAGCCAAGTTCGTTGCGCACAAATCCGCGACTGACTCCAACTTTCTGTTTGACTTGCCGCAACAAGCGACCATCGCGCTTGTCAGCGATTGGGGGGGCGGCAATGAATCGGCGCGCTCCGTCGCCGCACAAATCAGATTACGCAACCCGAATTACGTCATACATCTCGGCGACATTTACTACGCGGGTACTGATCACGAAGTCCGCAAATGCTTTCTCGATCTCTGGGATTTTAATTCGCCAGCACTCCGGCGCACCTTCGCCCTCAACGGCAACCACGAAATGTATAGCGGCGGTCATGCTTACTTCAAAGCAATCAAGACGCTCGGACAACCCGCGAGCTACTTCTCGCTGCGTAATGAGCATTGGCGATTCATCAATCTCGACACGGCTTACGTTGACCACGACTTGAACGACGTGCAAATTCAATGGCTTGACGCACAGTTGAATAGCAAGCCGACGAGCGCAAAGAACGTTTTGCTTTCACATCATCAACCGTTCTCGGCTTTCGAGCGGGCGAACACCGGCGAAGGATTGCGCGAGCGCGTGCGTAAGTTCACGGACGCCGGAAAAATCCACGGCTGGATTTGGGGACATGAACATCTTTGCGTCGTCTATGACAAGCATCTCGGCGTCAAAGGCAGGTGCATCGGTCACGGCTGCATTCCTTACGACTTGCCGCGCGACCCGCAATCGACGGATGTGAAAGTCTTGTGGTGGAACAACCGCAAACAACCGCCGCCACTCGGAGGCGGCACACAAGGCTTCGCAATGCTCACGATTGACGGCGCGCAGATGCGCGTCGAGTACATCGACGAAGACGGAAGAATCGCCAAAACCGAAGATAACTTCGAGAACTCTGCGACAGTGCTCAAATGAAAGACACAAGATTGAGAATTTGTGATTTCAGGTTTCAAATCTGACATTTGAGATTTCAAATCTGACATTCGAGATTAAAGAAATCGGAAGGAGGCGCGGACGAGCATGAGCAACACAACACACAAAGTCGTCGTCACAAACATGTCTGCTTTGAAAGCCAAGTACGGCGCGGCGGGGGCGACGAAGATTGAGAGCGCGGTTAAGAAACTCGTTGCCGCCGACAAGCGACGCGGTTTGGCGACGGTCTTCGTCAATCTCGACGATGCGGCGATGATGAAGAATTTGAAAGCGCCGCGCGTCAGCGTCACCACGCCCGACCCGCAAAACACGAAGCACGCCAAGCAGTACAAGCGAGCGATTGACGGCGTGTACAAAGCTTACGCGCCCGACTATCTCGTGCTGCTCGGCGCGATTGATGTCATACCGCATCAGGATTTACACAACCCGCTTTACACCGGCGCGCCCGACGGCGACCCCGACCCGTTCGCTTTCGGCGATTTGCCGTATGCGTGCGAAGCTCCGTACAGTCAGCGACCGGAAGACTTTATCGGAGCGACGCGCGTCGTCGGGCGACTGCCGGATTTGACGGGCGCGAAGAGCAGACCTGACTATCTTCTTAACTTGCTGCGGCAGGCATCCGAATGGAAGGCATTGCCCGCCGCCGAATACCGGAAATATCTAGGGATCAGCACAGAGGTTTGGAAGGATTCGACCGACCTGAGCTTGACCAACATCTTCGGCAATTCGTCAGATTTACAGATTTCGCCGCGCGCCGAACATCGTTGGAAAGCGGCGTTGATCAACAGCCGCGCCCACTTCATCAATTGTCATGGCGGCGACACCTACCCGAACTTTCTCGGTCAGTCGAGTCTTGATGAGCGCGACATGCCTGTGTCGCACGAAGCGGCTTACGTCGGCGGCGCGGGCAGAATCAAGGAAGGTACTGTCGCCGCCGTCGAGTGTTGTTACGGCGGTCAGCTATACGACCCGGCGGCGGCGGGACAAGCGGGGATGTGCAACACTTATCTTGCGAGCGGGGCTTACGGTTTCTTCGCGAGCACGACGGTCGCCTACGGTCCGGCGACGGGCAACGACGCCGCCGATTTGATTTGCCAATACTTCCTGCGTCTCGTGCTTGAAGGCGCTTCGACGGGACGCGCCGCGCTCGAAGCCCGCCAGAAATTCGTCAAAACCGTTTCTCCGATCAGCCCGACGAATCTCAAGACGCTCGCGCAGTTTAACCTCTACGGCGACCCTTCCATCGCGCCCGTCGTCGCCGCGTCGCCGCATATCGCGGTCGGGTCGAAGAACGCGATGGTCGCGAAAGGCTTACGCGGTATGGTGGGTGCGTCCGGCGCGCTTCTCCCAAAAACGGGAAGCGTCGACGCGAAAGCCTTGCAGGATACGGAAGCGCATCAACGATCCGAGCGGCGCGACAAGCTTCGCGTCGAGGGCTTGGTGTTGACGCAGACGCAAGCGGTCGCAAATCGTGAGCAATCCGCGCCGAACGCCGCCGTGCAAGCCTCGCTGCAAAAATTCGCCAAGCAATTTGATCTCACGCCGAGCGGGATGCTTTCCTTTAATGTCCAAGCGCCCCCGGCGGCGAAGTCTGCGGCGCTCTCTAAGTTGCCGCTCGGAGGAGCACTGCGAGGGATGAGTAAGAACGTCGCTTCGTCTTCGACGGATGCCGCTTCTTCCGCATCCGGCACAACCGCGTTCCACGTCGTCATCGGAGTCAAGAAGCCGAACACAAATCCCGCCACCACCACATCATCCGGCGGACAGACCGCAGGCGGCTTGCCGCCGAAGACGCCTGTCGGCGGGAGCGTCGCGAAGAACATCAACCGCGGCGCGCCGGGGGGTGTCGCATCGCCCGCTCACGTTGTCCCTAAGTTCTTCGTGTTGGAAGCTAAGGAGGTGAACGGTATAATAGTCGCCGTCAGCGAGTTGCACAGTAAATAGCAGGCGCGCTCTGACGGAAAGCGGGTAGTGAAAATGCCGAAAGCTCCGAAAAGGCGAGAGTCACCGAAATCGTCCGGTGGATTCGGGTTCGAGAACGTAGAGGTTTCAGGGCAAGTCGTGAAGAAGCCTTACGCGGTCGGCTCGAAGAGCGAGCATCAAGCGACCTACCTCGAAACGCCGACGGGCACTTACATTCTGCGACGACGTGACGGAAATCCGTTCTACGACCCGGAGTTGGAGAAACTTGTCGAGAAAGTCATTCGTTGCATCGGGGTACTCACCAACAACACCCTCATTATGTCGAATTGGACGGTGCTCTAATTCAGGGTTGCGTTGCATATGAGCGGCGCTTCTATTCGCTTATTTACCTTAAAGAAAATCCGATATTTCGACAGCCTTTACTCCGATCCAAGATTATCTGAGATGCCAAGGCGCATGAACCTTGCACCGAGCCGGAAGGTAAGCACAAGCAGTACCGCCCTCGCAGTAACCGTTTCCAATGTCAGCACCCCAACGAAGGGTGCCGGATATTAACCAGACATCAGGAGTAGCAGATGAACATTCGTCGCCAATCGATCCCCCGCTCCTCAGCGATAGTGTTAGTGGTTCTCACATTAGTGTTGCTTACGAGATTAGCACCCACAGCTTCAGCCCAGACATTTACCGCCACTCTCACCGGCACTGTCACTGATCCAAACGGAGCCGTCGTCCCCAACGTGCAAGTCGTTGTGACCAACCAGGGGACGAAGCTTGAACACACGGCTCAGACCGGTGAGTCGGGCATCTACACCATCCCGTTTCTCCCCGTCGGAAATTACGTGATCTCTGTGGAGTACACAGGGTTCAAGAAACTACTCTCGAACGAGATCAAACTGGAGGTCAATCAAACTGCCCGCGTTGATTTTACACTCGAAGTCGGTGAAGTGTCTCAACAAGTCACCGTCGAAGGCGTCGCCCCGATACTTCAAACGGAATCGACAACTGTGGGCCAGGTGATTACGGGAAACACGACGGTCAACCTGCCCTTGAACGGCCGCAACTTCCAGCAACTCACACTGCTGGTACCCGGGGCAATCACGCCGAATACGAACGGCTTCACAGGGGCGGGGCCAAACGCGCAAGGGCGGCCCTATGTGAACGGCAACCGCGAACAGGGGAATTCCTTTCTGCTGGATGGTATCTCGGTTGATGAAACGATTGATAACCGCATCGGCTATAAACCCAACGTGGATGCCATCGCTGAATTCAGAATTGAGACCAGCAATTCCTCCTCCGAATTCGGAAATGTGACCGGGGCCACGGTCAATGCTACGCTGAAATCAGGCACCAACGACTTTCATGGCAATCTCTTTGAGTTCATCCGCAATGATGCGCTGGATGCGAACAGTTGGTCCAATAACCGCGCAGGAGCGCCCAAGCAGAAGCTGCGTCAGAACATTTTTGGCGGAACCCTGGGTGGACCAATAATCCGCAATCGTGTCTTCTTCTTTACAGATTATCAGGGTACCAAACAACGCACCGGGGGTGGAACCTCACGTGCGGTCGCCCCTGTTGAATGGCGCAACGGTAACCTTTCCAGTTTGTCCGCATTCATCCGCGATCCACTCAGAACCGGTTTATGCCAAGCCACTCCGGCCAGTCCACAAGCTGGTGTTAACTACCAGGAAGCATGTTTCCCCGGCGGCATTATTCCGCAAAGCCGAATCGTGAACCCGGTCGCCCGAGCCCTTTTTGCTGATCCGAGTCTTTACCCGCTGCCGACGCGTGCTGGCACGTCGAACGTAGTTGGTAATTATGTAACCAACACGGCCAATGCGCTTGACGGGTATCAATTCGACGTCAAGATAGACGCTAAGCTGTCAGACAATGATAATTTCATTGGCCGCTACTCTTTCGGTAATTTCAATAGCAAAGGCACGGTAGGCGGTTTGCCGACTGATTTGACTGGTTCCCAATTTAGTCGGCCTCAGAATATTGCGCTCAATTGGACTCGCACCTTGAGCCCCACGATCGTTAATGAAGCTCGCGTCGGATTTAATCGAGCAGTTTTTATCAGCGACTTCTTCGACTTCTCCGGACTCGGCGATGGGAATGCCAAATTCGGCATTCCTGGAAGTCAGGCCATACCCGGCATCAGCTCTATCTCCCTCGGCAACGGTCTGTCTGGGATTGGCGGCGCGGCGGTCACTGAGGACAACGTCACTAACACCTTCCACTACGGGGATAATCTTTCCATCTCCAGAGGACGCCACTTCATGAAGATGGGTGGACAGTGGCTGCGTTACCAGCAGAACCGTTTCTACCCGGGTAACAACGGACTGCTCGGCCTCTTTGAATATAACGGGAGCTTTACCGGCGTCGCCTTCGCCGACTTCCTGCTCGATCAGCTTTCTCGGAAAGGAATCGGCAGCCAGTCGGGAACCTGGGGGCATCGCCAGAATCGCATCGGCATTTTCTTTCAAGACGATTTCAAGGCTCGAAACAATCTGACCTTAAATCTCGGCATGCGTTGGGAGTACACCTCGCCGGTGATTGAAGTCAAAGATCGTCAATCGAACTTCGACATCACGACCGGCCGTCAGCTCTTTGCCGGGCGCGACGGCAACAGCCGCGCTCTGTACAAGCCTTACTACAAGGGCTTTGAGCCGCGCATCGGCTTCGCTTGGACACCGGACATGTTTGATAACAAGCTGGTAGTGCGCGCGGGCTACGGCATCACCCAGTACATGGAAGGGACGGGTTCCAACCTACGCTTGCCCTTGAATCCGCCGTTCTTCTCGGAAGCTGATGTCACTTTTGATCGAACCTCCGGGCCCGGGACGATCACGAGAGGATTCACGGATGTGATTGTTCGTGACCAACCTTCCGGGCTGATTCGCATCTGGAATCCTGATCTGCGGCCTCAGTTTACGCAGCAGTGGAACTTGACGCTGGAGCACCAGTTGAGCAACGCCACTTCAGTCACAGCGGCCTATGTGGGCCATAAAGCCACGCACTTGGTGGCGCCCACCGATTTCAACCAACCGCTGCCTGACCCCGGGCCGCCCTCAACCTGGCGTCCGTTGCAGCAACGGCGTCCACTCTTTTCGGTGCTCCCGTTGGTGACCGCGATCAGCGGCACGGACTCCTGGGCGACGAGTAACTACCATGCCTTGCAGATGAGCGGACGTCAGCGGTACGCACGGGGCCTTGAGTTCCTTGCATCCTACACGTGGAGCAGAACCATGACCGATAATCTTGGTTATTACGGAAGCGGTGGCGTGAATGCCCAAGGAGCTTATTCATATAACCAATACAACCGGCAAGTAACTAACTACGGCCCGGCTTTCTTTGATGCCACACATAACTTCGTCTGGTCCGGGACTTACGATTTGCCTGTCGGCGAGGGCCGAGCATTTGGGAACGACTGGCATCCGGTGGTGAACGCTGTTCTTGGTGGCTGGCAGGTGAGCAGCATTATCAGCGCACACACCGGTTTCCCCATCACCGTTATTGCGAATGATAACTCCTTGCAGGCACCTCGTGGTAATGCACGCCCCAACCGGATCGGCGATGGCAGCGTGGCTAATCCCACGCTTGATCAATGGCTCGATCCAAGCGCGTTCGTGCTGCCGCCGTTGGGAAGTTTCGGCAACGCTGGGGTCGGCATCGTGCGTGCGCCGGGCTATGCCAATTGGGATTTCGGAGTGGGTAAGAAGTTCTACGTGCGGGAGGGGATGTACTTTGACTTCCGCGCCGAATTCTTCAACGTTACGAATCATCCCAGTTTTAATCCCCCGGATCGGAACATCAGCGTACCGAACACGTTTGGAAGAATCACGAGCACCATCAGTCCGCCGAGAAACCTTGAATTTGCTTTGAAGTTCAACTTCTGATGGTCAGTGCCTAGAGCATACTTCAGCCGGTGTGTAAGGTGCGGGGCGATTCACCACAGAGGCACGGAGGTTCCACCGAGCAGGCATAGAGAAAATCATTCAACTCTCTGCGATTCTCTGCGGCTCGGCTCCCTGTCTCTGTGGTGAGGTTTGTTCCTTCAGAGCATGGTGCAATTTAAGCTGATACCAAACTAGAAAGGCCGCCGCGCTGGGAACCAGCAGCAGCGAAATTATTGCCACCCCATCTCCCTGAAGCACACGCCGTCCCCAAAGTTCAGTAAAGTCCCCAACCGTCCACGGCCGAATCTGTGCGAGCACCACGTTCAAGACGACGGGTAACCACAACGGCCAGACGGACCTGCTCGCAACAGCACGCTGGCCGGCGATGATTACCGTGCTCCAGGTAAGAAGAGTGTAGAGTCCGAGGCCTGACCCGACGACGGTCGATCCCAGCAACACTCCCTCGCATTGAAGATTCGTCTGGTGCTCGAAAGCTTCAATAATGTACCGAGTGCCAATGTGAGCAAACAACTTCGCCGTCAATGCCGCCAGTGCCATGACGGTGATTCCTTCCGCGAGCAACCTTCGCAGCGGCCGTCCACACGACCAGACCCACGTAGCAATCGCCGTCGCGAAGAAGCCCGGCATGTAGAGCGGCCATCCGCCCGCCATGCCGTGCCGCCACTCCGCCGCGAACCCATACGCGATGGCCTTCGTATCGACCGCTAATGATCCCGAAATGCGACCTGCCTCTGCCATGCGTTCGAGACCCTCGGCCGCGAGAAACATCCATAAGAAAAGGGTGTGTGCGGCGAAGAGCAGCGCGAACATGAAGGTGAGCCTGCTTCTGAGCAAACCATTCCGGCGATAGAAGTGCTGAGAGTTTTCAGGCAAGGATGACATGGAAGCGATCACGCAACACTCAATCTTTCGGCGGGCGATAGTGCCGCCGCTTCATCGCGTCCAAACTGTTACTAGAGACCGTCGAAGTGTGCTAGAGAAATCTGGGCCGAACGCCAACGCAAGGTAGAGCGTGAGTGTGGCTACATAGAACGCTCTTGAAATTGAAGCATCAGCGACCATAACCAACAGGATGGCAAAGCATGCTGATAACTTCAGCAACAATAATCTCCGATCAGAATAAGATTCTAAGGTCTTTCGTGCTTCCCACCCTCGGACGTCTTTTTCGAGACTTCGGCGAACGCCCACCAACCCAAGGGCCATGAAAAAGATCGCCGACAAAAGCAGATAAGGAACTTTACCGTTTACCAAGAGTACGCCCATCAGGAACCGCAGCGGATGGGTTACGCAGTTAACAATAATCTCCAAGTAAGGAATTTCCCTGGCGATAAGATTGTAGAAAATGTTTACAGCTAGAAAAGCGAGGTACATATAGAAGACGGAACTGTTAAATAGTAGAAGCCCACTCGACAATCCGCTCGCGAGCAAAACGGCTGAGAAAGCAATCGCTGACTTCACGCTTATCTCACGCGAGGGTAGCGGACGTTTTCGTTTCGAAGGATGCTTCTCGTCTGACTTGATGTCGGCAATGCCATTTATCGTGTAGATGCCGCCGTACAGCAGTATATTAAATGATACGTAGAGCAGGAACAGGGATTCGATCAAGGAAACTGTCACGCCATTGGTGATAAACAACGCCCCAAGCGGCACGCTGATGAACGTGATATGGAAATGAAATCTAATCAGCCTGAGATAGTTGCTCCATGCCACTTTCACATTGAGAGCTTTGCCCAACCCCCATTGGCTCTCATGGTAAATCCGCCAGTTCAAGTCCGCGTTATTCTTGAGTTGCTGAGTCTTCATGAGATGCCTTTATAGAAATTGCGTGTCGTCCGGTGCGCACATCATGCCGCCCACGATGAAGCAGAAGGTATGGCCGCAGTTGCGGCAGCGGTGCTCTGCGTAACCTCCGCGCCGCTCAACAAAGCTGATGTAGTGGCCCTCGAAGACGCACACAAGCGGGTGCCGAACCTTCGCTCGACCTTGCGCTTCGCTGAGAAAAGAATGGCCGCAGTGGCACGCATACTCTATCAATCCGTGCCGTTTGGCTACGGTATGAACCCGGTGCCCGAACACTCCGCACAAGTACCGAACCTGTTTATGGAAAGCGTCCCGGCGGGCGTATGGCGAGTGCTCAGTCTCGAAGAGCAGCGGATGCCCGCACGTCACGCACACATATTCACAGTGACCATCGCGGGCACCCATCCTCGTATAGTTGTGACCAAAGAAGAAGCACGACAGGGTATGACTCACCCGCGTCTCCGATCCGTCTTCCTTGAGAAACGCTGCGCCGCACGGGCATTGCCGATGTGCGCTCCGCTCGCTTGCAAAGACGCGATTGTTAACGCGATGACCGAACGCGGCGCAGGCCAATCTCTGAAAGAATCGTCGCATGAGCACGGAGGCTGATGGGGCGCTTGAATTAATGGAAAGTACGGTTCTCATTTGTCACTTGCGCAGCGCTTGGCTATCTTTGTTTTGAGACCCGATTCTGTCGCGGCTAAACGAGTGGCCTTCGCCTCATAACCTTGAGCGCTCACCGCATGCGCCTACGGGGTTACGGTAAAGCCATCTTTCAACTGGCCGCCCCTTCCTTTAGCATTAGTTACCGCTACATCCCAAACGCGATCGCGGGATGGCCCACCAGCATTCACCGTCACGGTTGCAGTGATAGTGTTCGCGTCCATTACCACGATATTTGACGTTGTCGGAGCGGGGCCTATTCCCCCCTTAAACGTTACAGTGGCTCCAGCGGCGAAATTACTTCCGGTAATCTTGACGTCAACACTCTTCCCAGCTTGCACTGTGTTTGGATTGATGGTGCTCACAAAAGGACCCGGTTCAGATTTTCGGGTGGCAAGGTAAATCACCAGCGCAACAAGAGCACCGATTGCGGCAACCACGCCGATTATAATCGGGACGTGAGGGTTGTGCCGGACCTGCACCACTTGGTCATAGCTGATCGATGTTGGCTGGCCGCTTGCATCCAACCTCAAGGTAAAGCTCTTTTCGTCGATGGACTGGATATGCCCGCGCAGTATCGTTTCTCCAGGCAACTTGACCATCACGTGGGTATCCACTCCCAAACCTTCGATGGCCTGCCGCGCAAGTGCCGCGTCCGGTTGGCCCTTCGCGCGATACGACGTTTTCTTGATTACTTTCAGCTTCGCCACCTGTTCATAGTTAACTTGGAGTGGGGCGCCTTCTTGTAACAACCCAACAGTGAAATACCTCTCCTCTATTTCTTCGATACGCCCCGCCAGATTCTTGCCATCCGTCAGCTTGAGCGTCACATAGGAGCCGACACCCGCACGTTCAACCTGTCGCTGAATTTCCTTCACCGTCGGCAAAGACTCGGCCATCACATCAACCGTGAACGCAGGTACATGGACTATTGAAATGACTTGGGGATAGGTAACATTGGTCGCTACACCGGTCTTGGCATCGGCGACGGCAAAGGACTCTGCTCCGGCCTCGCTGATGTAGCCTTCCAGTTTCGTCTTGCCGCGCAGTTTGAGCTTCACTAGCGCCGTTTCGCCCGTGCCGAGTTTGAGGATATTGGCTTTCGCTTTTGCGGCGGATTGAGTTTCTTTCTCAGCTTTCGATTTGGCGAACACAGGCCCAACGCTGACGTGGAACAGCAGGAAGGCAAGCATGAGTGACAGACATTCCTTGAACATGTTTTCTCCTTGTTGAGGGTT
>JACCTF010000589.1 GCA_013812565.1 Pyrinomonadaceae bacterium
GACCCTAGGACTGTTCGTTCACGCCAGCAGCCACTTCAAGCCGAAGGCACCGTCCGCTTTGGCGACGCAACTTCGGCGACACATCTTCATCCGTTCTAACCGCTATTTCATATCAGCGACACTTGAAGGGTGGCGAGTTGCGCTTCACGGGTCAGACTGCGGAGGGCAGGAGGGATGGCAAAGCGTGCCGAGTAAGGTCGAAAAGCAACTTCTGTAACACATATCACACAGGGTTGATGCGCAGCGATTGCATGAGACCGGGGAAACCGGTAAATAATGGGGTCATTGATAAGATCGATACGGGCCTTTGAGCGAAACCTATCGGGTTCCGTTTTACAGGTATGTGGACACCATTGTGCTCAATCCCGACGAGGAGATTAACGCTCTGCTCGCAAAGATCGAAAGAGCTGATGTCATGACACTGTTTCCCCGTTGGGGAGCCGCAAAACTAAATGCCGACTGCGTCCGTATAATAATTGCAACCCAAATTACACGCGAGCCGCCGTCTGATAGCGACTCGTGTTGATTATCCCAAACAAATCTCAAGGAGTTCTCGTGATGAGTTTTCTTAGCAATCTTCGTGGCGTCGGCGCTGCTGTGGTGATCGCCCTCGCGCTGTGTGCCGTCGCCCTCGCGCAGAGCGGCGTCCCCGGCTTCGACCCCTCTCGGATGGATAAGACGTGTAAGCCATGCGATGACTTTTACAAATTCGCCAACGGCACCTGGTTGGCTAAGAACCCGGTTCCGGCGGCCTACCCGCGGTGGGGCAGTTTCGATTTGCTGGCGGACAATAACATCACGGCGCTGCGTCAGATTCTGGAAGACGCCGCCAAAAACAGTGCCGCTCGGACGGGTAGCAACGAGCAGATGATCGGAGCTTACTATGCGAGTTGCATGAATGAAGCGAAGATCGAAGCCGAGGGGATCAAACCCCTCTTACCTGAGTTCGCCCGCATCGAGCAGATAAAAGATCTAAGCGACATGCAGTCGCAAGTGGCGCGCATGCACCAGCAGGACATTCCGACGTTGTTCCGCTTCATCTCCTCACCGGACGCGAAGAACAGTGCCTACGTTATCGGCTATGCCGGGCAGGGTGGCTTGAGCCTGCCGAACCGCGACTACTACACGAAGACGGACGAAAAGTCGCAGCAGTTGCGCATCGAGTTCGTTAAGCACGTCGCACGGATGTTAGAACTCCTCGGCGACGCTCCCGCACAGGCCGCCGCCGGTGCGCAGACGGTGTTGGCGATTCAAACCAAACTAGCCGAAGCTTCGATGACGCCTGTCGAGTTGCGCGACCCGTTGGCAACTTACAACAAGATGGAGTTGGGGCAGCTCAAAGAGTTGACGCCGAACATTTCGTGGGAAGCCTATTTCGCGGGCGTCGGCGCGCCGAAATCAACCGCGGTCGTTGTCCGTCAACCGAACTTCTTCAAGAGTCTCAATCAAAATCTGACAGTGGTTCCGCTCTCGGATTGGAAAACGTATTTGCGCTGGCACCTGATCACGTCGGCCGCCCCACGTCTCTCCGCCAAGTTTGTCGATGAGAACTTTAACTTCTACGGCAAGACTTTGAGTGGCACGAAGGAACTGCGACCGCGCTGGAAGCGTTGCGTCGCGGCGACCGACAACGCACTCGGCGAAGTGCTCGGCCAGGTCTACGTCGCCAAACACTTCACGCCTGCATCAAAAGCGCGTATGCAGCGGATGGTCAACAACTTAATTGCTGCCTTCAGGGAGCGTCTGAGCAAGCTCGACTGGATGGGCGATGAAACGCGCAAGCAGGCGATCATGAAGCTTGAAGCGTTTAAGTACAAGATCGGTTACCCGGAGAAATGGAAAGACTACACCGGGCTTGAAGTCAATCGCGAATCGTATATAACGAACAGCCTGCGCGCCGCTTCGTTCGAGGTGAACCGGGAACTCAACAAGATCGGCAAGCCCGTCGACCGCACCGAGTGGGGCATGACGCCGCCGACGGTCAACGCTTACTACTCATCCGTCTATAACGAGATCGCTTTCCCGGCGGGGATCTTGCAGTTTCCATTCTTCAACCCCGCCGCCGACGACGCGATCAACTACGGAGCGATTGGCGGCGTGATCGGCCACGAGATTACGCACGGGTTCGACGACCGCGGTAGCCAGTCCGATGCTGAAGGCAATCTGCGCATGTGGTGGACGGCGGAAGACCGTAAGAAGTTCGAAGATCGCGCGCAGTGTGTGGTTGATCAGTTTGGCGGCTACGAAGTTGAGAAGGGGCTAAACATGACCGGCAAGCTGGTGCTCGGCGAATCAATTGCTGACCTCGGCGGCTTGACCGTCGCCTACGACGCGTTTCAGAAGTCGATGGAGGCTAAACCGCGCCCAGCAAACATCGACGGGTTCACGCCGGAGCAGCGGTTCTTCCTCGGCTGGGCGCAAGTCTGGGCGACAGCTTATACGCCACAGGCGGCGCGCCTCCAAGCCCTCAACGGTCCGCACCCGATCTCGCGCTTCCGCGCCAACGGACCGCTCTCGAACATGTCGGCCTTTGCCCCCGCGTTCGGCTGCAAAGAGGGCGACCCGATGGTACGAACGGCAAAAGATCGCTGCCAAATTTGGTAAGGGAGATTTAGTAACTCATGTTACGCAGTAAGGCGATCAAAGTCGTAGAATACGAGCCGAAAGGAGCCTCGACCATCG
>JACCTF010000591.1 GCA_013812565.1 Pyrinomonadaceae bacterium
GTGCCGGGCGTTAACCTCGCGGCACTCTTCGGTTTCACGACGCTGACGGGCGTCATCATTTCGCCGCTGATGTACATCGTCGGGCAAGACAATCCAGCTTCGATTCTTCAAGCAGGCGTGTTGACTATCGGCATCTTCGGCGGCTTGACCGCCTATGTGTTCATCTCGAAGAAAGACTTCAGCTTCTTGCGCGGCATGGTCATGACCGGATTGATAGTCATTGTCGTTGCAAGTCTCTTGAACATATTCTTAGGTTCAAGCGCGCTCGGTTTCGCAGTAGCCGCCGCGTCGATATTGCTCTTTGCGGGCTTTGTGCTCTACGACACATCGAACATTATCCGCCGCTATCCGACGAATGAATATGTTGCGGGCGCGCTGTCGCTCTACCTCGATGCGTTCAATATCTTCCTCGCGTTGATTCGCATACTCAATTCAGGTCGACGTTAACCTCTCAAACGAAGGCATAAACAAAAGCGGCGTGACACCTCGAAGTGCCACGCCGCTTTTTCGCAAGTAGTTCCGGTCCGCTCGTGTTCGTAGCGAAAGCGAACTTGTACCTAATCAATTACAAAAGAATTCACACCAAAGGGCATTTCACCGCAGAGACGCAGAGATTGCGCCGAAGATTCGCAGAGGGTTAAACATTCCTTCTCTGCGAGTCTTCGGCAGCGTCTGCTCCTCGGCCTCTGCGGTGAAGATCGAGCGCTTCTACACTCAAGCAAGAATTGCTCTAAACTTCAATCTAAAAATCAAACTTAATTGCAAGCTGTACTTCACGCGAATTGAGAAAAGCGCGCGGTGTGCCGAAGGCCGCGCTCGCCGCTGGTGCGCGCAGTACAATCGAGTTGACTCCGCCGGTTACAGAAGGTGTAAAGCCTGCGAACTGATTGGTGTTGACGGTGGCGACGTTGGTTCGATTGAAGATGTTGAAGCCTTCAAGGATGAGGCGTATGCGCGTTGTCTCGCCAAACGGAATGTTGCGCGTGACTCTCGCATCGAACTGATATGTCGGAGCCGTGTAGAATTGATTGCGCTGTGTGCCCGGTACGCGGTCGTTACGAGAGTTGCCGTCGCGGTTTAAGTCTTGTCCAATCGTCGCCGTATAAGCGAAGCCGGACTGAAGTTGCACGATGCCGGAGAAGGTATAGTTGCTGAGCAGTCCACGTATGAATGCATTGTCGCTGCCGGTGAACGCGCCCACTTCGTAAACCGGACTGAAGACGAGGCGGTGACGTAGATCCGTATCAGCCGTTCCATAATCTTCGCGGATGTTCAATTGATTCTGAACTATCTTGGCATCATCGCCGCCACCGGGAACGACCGCTGTTTGATCCGGCTTGTCATCCTTCGCTTTCGAATAAGTGTATGCGGCGATGAACTGAAAGCCGCGCGCGAAACGCTGCGTCGCTTGCACAGCTAAGGCGTCATAGCGCGAATTTCCGGAACTTTCAAAGAGGCTGATGCGGTTATAGTTGGCGAACGGACGAAGCGGCGTGGTTGAAGTAAATTGTGCTGCTGCATTTGCGCCTGCGCCGGGGAACCTTTGAAAAGCAAATGTTTCCGAGCCGAAGGTGGACGACGACGCAACACTCGGGAACAAGTTTATATCTCGCGTCCGTGATAGATGCACGCCGCGAAAGAAAAGATAAGTGGCCGACAGACTAAGGTTCGGCAAAATCTCGCGCTCGAAGCCAAGCCTTGCTTGCTGTACATAAGGCTGCTTGTAACCATCGGCGAACAGATACAGATCAGGCCGTCCCGTGTTTGCTCCCGGCGGTAGCGATGCGAGAACGTTTGGATACATGAGGCCGGCGGCGACGATGCTTGCGTTGTTGCTGAGCGTGATGCCGGTGGTTTGAATGCCGTTACCCGAATGCGCAGTACCGAGCATGATGGCCGTGGTGCGCCCGTAGAAGATGCCGTAGCCGCCGCGAAGCACCGTGCGGTCATCGAACGCAAGGCTGAAGCCGAAGCGCGGAGCGAAGTTGTTGTCGTCCTGCGGCGGGCGGCTCGTGTCGAGTCCGGCAGAGAGAAGCTGCGGATCAGAATTTCTCAGAGGCGGACGCTCCAGATGCTGGTTGTCGTAGCGCATCCCGGCGTTGATCGTGAGCTTTGAAGTCGCACGCCAATCATCCTGGATGAAAACCGCGAAGTCTTCGCTGTGCGGCTTCGTCGTCGCCCCGGTTGTGCCCGGCCCGGCAAACCTCTGACTGTATCCTGATGGGATGTTTCTTAAGAATGCATCGTAGCCGCTCAACTGAACGCCGCCGACGGTGACGGGCGCGAAGCTGTATTGACCGGAGAAGAGGCCGGGAAAGAAATTGAGTATCCGGTCGAAGTTGAAATCGAACCCGGTCTTGAGGTTATGCCGGCCGCGAACATAAGACACGTTATCAATTATCTGTGCGCGTCTGATGGTCGTTTCACGCGGGCTGAAATTATTGCGACCGAGTAATAGGAATCCCTGGCCGGTGT
>JACCTF010000602.1 GCA_013812565.1 Pyrinomonadaceae bacterium
CCCCCCCCCCCCGAGGGTTGTCAACTTATATTTTTCTTTCGCTGTAATGCCTCGATGACGAAGGGTGGGTTGTAAGCGGAAGCTGATTAACTAGCAAACAGCGCAGCAGTTCGTTCAGCGGAGAGCACCGAGCGAGTCGCGGCATAAACTTCATCAACGGTGATCGCCAGTATATTAGGGTTGCAAACGACACGGTGTTGATCGCCGAGGGGAATGTAGGCGCTCGGTGCGGGTTGACCAAGCAGTATCACCACGGGCGTGCCAACTGCCGCAGCGATGTGCATCGGCCCGGTGTCGTTAGAGACAAAAACTGAGAGGCGGGCCAGCGCCGCGACGAGTTGCGGAATGGTAAGTCGGTCGAGGATCACTGTTGAGTGAGGGAATGCCGCGCGCATCTCGCGGATCAGCCCGCGCTCTTCAGGGCCAGCGAACAGCAGTGGGCGCACACGGTCGTTGCGCTCCAGCCGTTCAGCAACTTCGCCGAAGCGTTCAAGCGGCCAGCGCCTGCTCGGATGCCCCGCGCCGGGGAAGATTCCGGCGAGCAACGATCCTTCCGGCACCTTCGCCTTCTTCAACACCTGCTCAACCGCCTGATTATCTTCTTCACGCGGGCGAAGCCGGGCGACACGCGATGCGTTGCGTATGCCGAGCGGCTCAAGCACATCCAAGTAACGGTCTACGGCATGCTTGCTGCGATCTTCGACGGGCGGACGCGGGCGGAAGTTTGAGAGAAAGTCGAGCGAGCGCCCTGGTCGTCTGGCGTATAAGCGCAAAGAAGCTTTGGACAGATAGCCGAGCAGGTTTGTCTCGTTCAAGCTATGAAGATCAATCACGAAATCAAATTCGGCGCGGCGCACCGACCCGACGAGTCGTCCAATCCGCAGCAGCGAAAGCGGCGCTCGGCCATCGCGCAAAGCCACGCGGTCAACGGCAATCGTCGCATCAGCGACACCTGAAAACTCGATCAGTGCTGCGCCCGGCTTGCCGACGGCAACCGTAATGCGCGCTGCCGGGAATCGCTCTCTAATCGCCCGCAACGCAGGCAAACTAAGCACGACATCGCCGAGTTGCCCGAAGTCAATTACGAGAATGTTGCGTGCATCGAAAACCATAGAATAGATGTCAGATGTCAGATGCTAGATGTCAGTAATAAAGCAGAACTCAGAATTCTGAAAGCTTGGCAGACCGCATTCATTCTGAGTCCTGAGTCCTTTGTCTTTCACTAACATCTGGCATCTGACATCTTCCTTTCACGTTTCCCGCAGATCGCGTCCCGTCATTTCAACGGGCTTGTCCAGTCCGAGCAGGCCGATGATAGTTGGCGCGATGTCTTCGAGTGCGCCGCCTTCACGCAATTTCACGCCGCGCATCTCTTCATCGACGAGATGGAAGGGGACTAGATTCGTCGTGTGCGCGGTGTGGGGATTTCCTGTCGCAAAGTCGATCATCTGTTCGCAGTTGCCGTGGTCGGAGGTGACGAGGCAGCGCCCGCCTGCTCCGCGAACGCCTTTCGTGACCCATCCCAAACATGTATCGACATACTGCACGGCTTCGATGGTCTTCTCCAAGTTGCCGGTGTGCCCGACCATATCTGTGTTAGCGAAGTTGATGATAAAGACATCCGTTTCGCCTTCTTCAATTCCGCGCAAGACTTTGTCGGTGATCTTAAAGGCGGACATCTCCGGTTGAAGATCATAGGTTGCCACCTTCGCCGAAGGCACCATCAAGCGACGTTCATGCGCGAACTCTTTTTCGACGCCGCCGTTGAAGAAGTAAGTGACGTGTGCGTACTTTTCTGTTTCGGCGAGGCGGTAGTTACGTATGCCTGCGGCGGCGAAGACTTCGGCGAGAATGTTGTGACGGTGCTGCTGTCCGAAGACGATAGGAAACGGAAAGGTTTTGTCGTACTGCGTAAAGCAGGTTAAATCAATCTGCGGACGCTGCAAAACGGGGAAGCCATCGAAGCCGGGAATCGCGAGCGCGCTGCTGATCTGCCGCGTGCGATCGGCGCGATAGTTAAAGAAGATTACAGAATCGCCGTCCTGAATGATTGCCACAGGTTGACCAACTTCATCGATGACGGCAATCGGCTGGAGAAACTCATCAGTAACTTCTCGCTCGTATGAACGACGTACTGCTTCGACCGGATCAGAGGTGCGCTCGCCCGTACCATGAACCAGCAGATCATAAGCGAGCCTGGTTCGCTCCCAACGCTTGTCGCGATCCATCGCGTAGTAGCGTCCGATGACGGACGCGATCCGGCCGCAACCAATCTCGCGAATCTTCTCCTGCAACGCTTCAAGGTAACCGGCACCGTTGTGCGGCATTGTGTCGCGCCCATCCATAAAGCAGTGGACGAAGACGCGCTCGATGTTGCGATCATGCGCCATCCGCAACAAGGCGTAGAGATGATCTTGCGAGGAGTGAACCTTGCCGTCGGAGAGCAGTCCCATCAGGTGAAGCGCGCGGTCACGACGTTTCGGATTTTCCATCGCCGCAATTAAAACTTCGTTTTGAAATAACTCGCCGGTTTCAATCGCATGATCAATGCGCCGGAGGTCGGTGTAGATGACGCGCCCGGCTCCCATATTTAAGTGTCCGACTTCAGAGTTGCCGATGACGCCGGTCGGAAGCCCGACGCAGGCGCCTGATGCTTCGAGAAGCGTCTGCGAATAGCGCTCGACGATCTCGTCATAGTAAGGCGTCTTGGCGAGCGCAATGGCGTTGCCTTCTTGCTCAGCGCGATAACCCCAACCATCCAGAATGATCAGCGCCAGCGGATTGCGTTTCGTACTCAACCTCATCTCTCCTTATACAACAGTGACAAGTGACAAGTGACAAGCAAGAAGTGAGAAGATTGTGGTTCATCAGAGTCGTAATAAGTCGCTGTTCGGCATTGCACGATACAGATAGACTTTGTCGGATAGACCAGCACCACCATCGCGGCCTGACTCCTGCGCGCTTTGCTTTATCTTGTCACTCGTCACTTGCCACTTGTTACTTCTATTTGTTTTTCGCGGCCCGTGCCTTTTTCTGATTGCGTCCGTTTGAGGCGGCGGCATCCTGCGCCGGTTGGCTGATCTGGTAGAAGGCGCTCCGGCCCGGAAAGCGCCCTGCGCCGCGCAGGTCTTCTTCGATGCGGAGCAACTGGTTGTACTTCGCGATGCGGTCGGTGCGCGAGAGGGAACCGGTTTTGATCTGCCCGGCGTTGGTCGCCACGGCGAGGTCAGCGATAAAGGTGTCTTCCGTTTCACCGGAACGGTGCGAGATGATTGCGGTGCGCCCGTTGGTGCGCGCGAGTTCAATGCAATCGAGCGTCTCGGTAAGTGTGCCGATCTGGTTAACTTTGATGAGGATGGAATTGGCGCAACCCTCGTTGATGCCGCGTTGCAAAAACTCTGTGTTGGTGACAAACAGATCATCGCCGACGAGTTGCACGCGCGAGCCCATTTCATCGGTCATCAGTTTCCACCCATTCCAATCGCCTTCTGCCATGCCGTCTTCAATCGAGATAATCGGATATTGCTCTGACCAACTCTTCCAATACTGAACCATCTCCTCGCTCGAAAGCTTGCGGCCATCCGACTTCTTGAAAACGTAAGAACCATTTTCATAAAACTCGCTGGCCGCTGGATCAAGCGCGAGCATACAATCGCGTCCTGCATCGAAGCCTGCGTTTATAATGGCCTCCAGAATCGTTTCAATCGCTTCTTCGTTCGAGCGAAGATTGGGCGCGAAGCCTCCTTCATCGCCAACGCCCGTGGCATAGCCGCGCTTCTTCAATACGGCGCGTAAAGAATGAAAGATTTCAGCACCCGTGCGTAGCGCCTCGCGAAATGAGTCGGCACCGACGGGCACGACCATGAACTCTTGGAAGTCGATGTTGTTGTCGGCATGCGCGCCGCCGTTTAGGATGTTCATCAGCGGCATGGGAAGCACCCGCGCGTTTGCGCCGCCGAGGTAGCGATAGAGCGGAAGTCCGACATAAGTGGCGGCGGCGCGAGCAGTCGCGAGCGAGACGGCGAGCAGAGCGTTTGCACCAAGTTTCGATTTATTTTTAGTGCCGTCCAGCGCAATGAGCGCCGCGTCGATCTCGGCTTGATCAAGCGCGTCCAAGCCTTCTATATCTTTGGCGATGATGTTGTTGATGTTTTTGACGGCTTGCCGAACGCCTTTGCCGCCGTAGCGTTTCTTGTCACCATCGCGCAGTTCGATGGCTTCGTGCTCACCAGTGGATGCACCCGAAGGCACGGCGGCGCGCCCCGTTTCGCCGCTGATTAAAGCTACTTCGGCTTCCACCGTCGGGTTGCCGCGTGAATCCAAAATCTCTCTGGCGTGAACGGCATCTATCATGCTCATAGTTGTGGTTAAGCTCCTCCGAAAGGCTCTTCATTCCTGTTAGAACGAGCAGAGTCTACCTCACATACACTGCTTGCCGTCAAAGCGAAAATTAGAAAGGGTGTATTAGAAAGGGAAGTCAGGAGCCGCAACAAAGAATGCAGAATAAATAGTGCTTAGCTTGAATGCGTTTACATTTGATTACATTAAAGGCTTGCCGATTCACTTCCTGCCGATATTTAATCCGCTCTCTGGCAGTGTGTCTGCATCCAACGCGGTTTGCTGCGGAAACTCTCGCGTCCACTCGATATACTTTCGTGCGTTGAACTTGCGCGCCATGCTCTGCGAAGTCATATAGCGCAGCTTGCCGAAGACGGGTCGCTCCGGCCCCCACGCGCGGTCGTGTTTGCCGAAGCACCACAGGATGCCCGCGTATGAATTTGGATTGCGACCATCAAGCGCATACTTATTGTTCATAAGCTCAAGCAGACGAAACGCTTCCTCATAAGTCGAACACCATTCAATCACCTTTTTGCCCCACAGCATGCGCGCATAGTTGTGAATCTCGCCGGTGCGGAGCAGTTCGCGCTGCGTCGCATCCCAAAGCTCATCATAGCTTTCACCGGCTTCGATCTGTTCGGGTGGAAGCAGTGCCGGACGCGGATCATCAATGTGTTCTTGCATCGTCTTCTTGGCCCAGTCCGGCAAAGCTTCAAGCGAATCGTAGCGCGGGTTAAAGCGCGTCATGTTGTAACCGAGTTCGCGCCGCACGATCAGCTCTTCGAGGTACGCGTCTTTCGCTTCTTGTGGAGCGTCGGAGTCCGTCACCGCTTCGACGATTTCAAAAGCTGAGAGGAAACCAAAATGGAGGTATGAACTGAGCCGTGAGACACCGTCGATTGATGGATCGTTACGCGAGTCGTGGTAGTTCGGCAGGATGTGCTGGACAAAGTGATGCAGTCGCTTGCGCCCCGCTTCAGTGCCGCCGTGATATAGCGGCGACGGCGCAACCGTGTGGTCGATGGCGCACTGCCCAACCAGTTCCGGGATATTCCGCTCAGTAACTTCTGTTTCGGGGCAGTCAACTTCAAGAGTCGGCGCTTTGTGATTGACCGCTTCGGTCGGGACTAAACCAAGATGCTTTGGCAGAAGGCGTTTAATCTTCGGACGAATAGTGCGTGCTGCAAATTCTTCCTTGTCAAAAGCTGAGAGGGGGATGATGCCGTTGGAGTCAACCGCGTAGACCGGAACCTGAACCTGACTCGTGATGCGGCGGTTATGTTCGGGGATGATGAAGCAGGGAAAATCATCGGTGACGATGAGCGCCGCGTCCTTGCTCAAGCGTGCCACCGTGCGACGCGGATCGCGTTCGTTACGCTGCAAGTAGAACAGGTAGCGAATACCCTGTCGTTCAAATTCGCGCTTCTTCTCGGCGACGCCTTCGAGAATAAAAGTATGAAGACGGTCGCTGGCCCACGGGTAGTAATACTTCAAACCTTCGTAGACGACGAGCGGCAGTTTGCGTTCGTTCGCCATGCGAATCGCCAGGTTCAAGGCGTGGTTGTGCGTCGTGCGTTTAAAGAGTTGCATCCAGTAGAGCACGTAGCGCGCTTCTGTATTCTCCGGGCAATCGTTCAGCAGTGTCGTGCGTTCATCGAGCGGCATAATCATTTGCAAACGTGGCTGAAACCACGCAGTCCTTCCTGATATTTCGCCGCAGCTTATTCTGAATCAGTGGTGATTTTGCCGCGCGGGTGTAACAAATCTCTGTGTCCTTCCGCCGAAGTTCAGAGTTCTGTCAAAAGACTCTACTGTGTTTTAGTCAGACATGGTCCATGTCTGCCCGATCTCGGTGGCCGCAATCCGCCAGCGTTCGTCTCCGGCGGCAGCAAGCAGGCGCGCGACGGGTTCTCCGACGGGTTCGCGGCTCAAACGAAAGGTCGAATGATGAATCGGCAGAATGTGGCGCGCGTTCATGTCGCGCGCCATCGTCCATGCTTGTTCCGGGTTGGCGTGAACGAATATATAAGGATCGTAAGCGCCGATGGGAAGCATGGCGAGTACAATGTCAGCACGCAGCGCAAGCTTAGTGAAGGCTTTAGTGTAGGCCGTGTCACCCGCGAAAACTAACGCCCGCCCACGCTTCTCAATCAGAAAGACGCCATAGCCGCGATGTTGATCCGTCAACCGGCGCGCTCCCCAGTGGCTCGCTTCAATGGCTTCAACGCGCGTGTCATCGATCATCACTGATGTGCCCCAGGCAAGTTCATCCCGCCGGTGAAAGCGGCGCACTAAATCGCTGTTACCCTCTTGCACCACGACGCGCGTCGTGCGCGGAAGGCGGCGAAGCGTGCCGAGGTCGCAGTGATCCATGTGTGCGTGTGAGAGAAGCACGGCATCGAGCCGCGGAAGTTCGCGGGCTGTGAGCGCCGGTTGAACGAGACGCCGCGGCCCAAACGTCGTTCCCGCCACGCGAACTCCAACGCGTGATTCGAGGGCCGGGTCGGTGAGCAGCCATGTGCCGTAGAAGTTGATGAGCACTGTGGCATGGCCGAGCCACGCGACGGTGATGTGCTCATCGCTCCACTGGTCGGGCGTCGGTCGGTAAGGGGCGGGAGCCATTTCAAGGCGAGTTTCTTCAAGCCGCTCGGTGAAAAAACGGCGCGCATAACGACGCACAAATCCGGTATAAGTTTGCAGATTCTGAAGCTGTGTGTTCACTTGAAACCTTAGATGCTGTGTGTCCACATGCGGGGTGCTTGAAGCAAACTTCCCCGCAGATGCTTTCGTCGACATGAAACGAATCGGTGCGTGCGCGCTATCAGCCGGGTGGTGTATGCTTCGCGCGTCTTTCCTGTTGCCGATACATAATCGCTGGAGGTCATAATGCACCCGGCTGTTAAAAACTCATTAACATCTCTACTCATTCTCATTTTCTGTTTCCCTCCGCTGATAGCTCAATCCCAAAGTAGACCGCCGAACGAAGCGGCGCAGAAGTTGCACGCCCTGTTCGCCGCCGAGTGGGATTATCTAATGGAGCAGAATCCGACGTCGGCCTCAATGCTCGGCGACCGGCGCTGGAATGATCGCTGGCCCGACGTGAGCCTCGATGCCATTGGCAAGCGCCATGAACACACGCGCGCGGCGCTCGCCCGGCTTCAAACGATTGACCGCAACAATCTTTCGCTAGCCGACCAGTTGAACTATGACTTGTTCAAGCGCGAGTATGAAACGGATGTCGAAGAGTATAAATACCGTTGGTATCTTGTGCCGCTCAATCAGCGCGAAGGTATTCAAACCACAGACGAACTCACCGACACGCTGCGCTTTGAAACCGTCAAAGACTACGAAGATTGGATCGCGCGCCTGCGAATCTTTCCCACTTACATAAATCAAACCACGCAGTTAATGCGCGAAGGCGTGCGCGCTGTGATGGTGCTGCCGAAAATAGTGATGCAGCGCGTTCCCGCTCAACTCGACAAACAGATCGTCGAGCGTCCGGAGAGAAGTCCCTACTACAAACCGTTTACACGCTTCCCCGCGGAGATTTCATCAACCGAGCAACAGCGGCTTGCCCAGAGCGCGAGAGAAGCGATTGCTTCAAAAGTCATCCCTGCATTCAAAGAGTTCAAGCAGTTCTTCGTCAGCGAATACCTACCCGCTTCCTACGATCAAGTCGGCGCGTGGCAGATGCCGCAAGGGCAAGAGATGTATGCCTTCTTTGCACGCAAGTACACGACGACCAAACGCACGCCGCAAGAGATTCACGAAACGGGCCTTGCCGAAGTCAAACGCATCCGCCACGAGATGCAGAAGGTCATGGACAAAGTCGGCTTCAAGGGAACGCTGCAAGACTTTTTCAAACACCTCAGAACCGATCCGCGCTTCTATTACAAAAACGGGGAGGAACTTCTTGCCGCTTATCAGGCGATGTCAAAGCGCATCGATCCGCAACTCGTCAAAGTTTTCAAGACGCTGCCGCGCACGCCTTACGGCGTCGTGCCGATTCCAGAGAAGATCGCTCCCGACACAACGACGGCTTACTACAATCAACCGGCGGCCGATGGTTCACGCGCCGGACTTTAC
>JACCTF010000605.1 GCA_013812565.1 Pyrinomonadaceae bacterium
TTTCATCGCCCCCTATGAGATGAAGAGGCGAGACCCGTTCCGCTTTGCTGTAACGGTGGGCGCGTAAAAAGTCGAGCGCGACAGTGAGGCTTGTGTCCTGGCTGGTCGAGATCAGTCGCACCTGATCGAGCCACTCGAAGAGCGCCTGCCGATGGCTCTTATAGAAGCGCCACAGGAAGGGCGCGTAGTTGTCGCCCGCATACGCCGTATAAGCCTGGCAGTCCTGGACGATCCTTTCGGGTTGATCGCCAACAACCGCTGACAATGCCGCCAACCGCTCTTCGGCAGTCCCTTCCGTCTGCATGGTGATCAGCAGGTCTTGCAATAGTTCGATCAGCCCGTCGGTACGCGCTTGGTGGCGTGTGCGGAACGAGGCTAAGGCATTCTGTCCTTTGAGATGGATCTTCTTCATGCGCTTGACGAACATCTCGCCGAGATCATCGAGCGTGCGCGCCACCTGCGCTTTGATGAGCGCGGCGGCGAGCGTGTAGCGCTTGTGCGGCTCCATCTCATTCATCCGCGCGGCATCAAGGCTTTTGGCTTCAGCCGCGAAGTGCCGGACTTTGACATCCGGGACGCCGGTGAAGGCTGTCGCCCCGGCGTTGCGCTCGGTCAGCCAGTGAAGATGTGTGACAAGTTGGCGCAACTCGGAAAGCGTCGGCTTGCCGGGATCGCTCTTGAGCGCGTTCCATCCGCTCCGGCGCGTTGTCTCATCGGCCTTCAGCAACTCGTCCACGACACAGCGTCCGCCAACACCAAGCGCTTCGGACACGCGCCTGTAAACCGTTCGGTTAACCTCCGCACGGCAACGCTGTGCTTCTTCTTGGAGGGTGCTGAAGCCGGGCAACTCCCGCCGAGCGCGGATCAGTTCTTCGATCCCAACGTTGATGATGTCGGCGAGGTCTTCCTTCGTTTGCGCCGCCGTGCGAAAGGCGTCCATGAGCAAGGACTGCGCTTCGCGGTCGAAGAGCTTGACACCCAGATGCGCGCGGATGATGGGGACGTGGCGGCGTCGGGTGCCGGAGTTGTCATATTGCTCCAGCTCGGTGGAAGAACACTCCCCATCAAGAGATGAGAGTGCGCCAGTGATGTGGATAACGAGTTGTGACGGCACGTCACGCAACATGATGAAGTAGCCGAGCCGTTGAAAGGTCTTCAGCAAAATCAGGAAGTAAAGCCGAGCAGAGTTGCCTTTGGCGACCCGCTCGGCCAATACGATCTCCGCCGGCGTCGGCGTGTAGATGTCGGTCAACTCTTTGGTCGTGATCGAACTTTTCAACCGTGGGTAGGCTGTCTCATGAACGCTCGGCATCTTGGTGCTGACACTCCTTCTAAAAAAAGACTTGCGCTTGGATGGCGAAAAACTTTAGATTCCGGCCATGCTATCGGAAGCCCTGAATAAATGGCAAAATCGTTGAACTTTTAACCCGCTCTTTACGGGGAGTTTTTGGCCACCCCTCTTTTTGACTGAGAGACACTGATGAAAGTCGGCATCTATGCCCGCGTCTCGACGCACGATCAGCAAACTCTTGGCTTGCAAGTTAAAGCGCTGCGCGAGTATGTGAAGAAGCGCCATTGGACGCTCGCCCTCCAAGTCACAGAGATCGGCTCCGGTGCCAAACACAGACCCGAGCGGGAAGCGCTCTTGCAGTCCGCGCGGCGCCGGGACATTGATGTCATTGTCGTCTGGCGACTTGACCGCTGGGGCCGTTCGCTCGCCGATCTGGTCGTCACGCTCAGGGAACTCAACGACGTGGGCGTCGGCTTCGTCTCTCTGAACGAAGCTCTTGACCTGACAACACCTTCGGGGCGTGCGATGGCCGGGATGCTCGCCGTCTTCGCCGAGTTCGAGCGCGAGATCATGCGCGAAAGAGTGCGCGCCGGGATCATGAACGCGCGCCTTGAAGGCCGCCCTCATGGTCGCCCCCGCTCGGCGGCATTGAAAGAGAAAGAGGTGAGGAAGCTTTTCGCAAAGGGTCACAGTCAAGCGGAGATTGCCCGCCGCTTACAGATCGGCAGAACGTCTGTGCGGCGACTGTTACAAAAACCATCTTAGCTCAATGCCAACATGAGGAATCGTGATGCCTAAACGCCAAGCACCGACGCTGAACGAAATCTATCAACTAAAGATTACCCTGCGTGACGTGCGTCCCCTGATCTGGCGCAGAGTTCTGGTCAGTGACGCGACGACGCTCCATCACCTGCACTGGATCGTGCAGGTTGCAATGGGCTGGACTAACTCACATCTTCATCAGTTCATTATTGATAATGAGTACTACAGTCAAAAGGACTTTGAACTCGATGACTGGGGGCACGAGGTGAAGAACGAGAATCGCGCGCGGCTGGCTGCGCTCTCGCTCACGCCGAAACGAAAGTTCACTTACGAGTATGACTTCGGCGACGGCTGGGAACACGAAATCTTAGTCGAGAAGGTGCTCGCGCCAGAGGGCCGGGGCGCGCTACCCGCAATGCGTGGCAGGCAAGCGGGCATGTCCGCCGGAAGACTGCGGCGGCACATGGGGCTACGAGCGTTTTCTCGAAGTCATCAGGGATGAGGACGATCCGGAACACGAAGAGATGCTGGAGTGGGCGGGGGGTTCTTTTGACCCGGAGGCTTTCAACCTTGAGGAAGTCAATCAGGAACTGAAAGGTATTGCGCGTTAAGCAACGGGCGACAGCCAAATGGCCCATTTTCCGGCGAATCGTTGCCGTCTACCTAGTTAACACGGGGGCGGGCCTTCACCGGTCCGCCCTTCTACTTTCGGGAGGCAACCATATGGTCTTCATCTTCTTGCTGCTACCGCAACCACAATCC
>JACCTF010000633.1 GCA_013812565.1 Pyrinomonadaceae bacterium
ATGATGCTCCAGACTCGCCGCTTCAAGTTCGCCGAAGCATTGCCCGAGGCCGCGACGCTCATCAGCGAAATGCAGAACTTCCAATTGACGATCACCGAGCAGGCGCACGACACTTACGAAGGCCGCAGGGGAGCGCATGACGATCTTTTGTTAGCCGTCGCGCTTGGCCTGTGGGCCGGGCAAGTGAACAAACCCACGGAGCCGTCATCATCAAGATCATTCTCCGGCGTTCGTACCCCGCGCTGACATCCACCCGTAAAAAAGCACAGGCGCGACGCCCTCACACACGCCGCGCCTATCACGCAAACGATATTGACTTGCGAGGCGGACGCGTTAGCATCCGCTTGGTTAAGTTGAATTCTACACGCTTGCCGGTGAAGGTTGAACCACAACCCCTTGCGAGTCCTGATAATGTTGAAAACGGGCATTGAAAGCACTTTGCCCCTCAAAGTGAGACACTTTATCTTGCGCTTTGCCTCTCTAAAGCTGCGTCCGGTTTCGTTATCAGCGAACATAAGAGCGGTTAGCAGACGCGCTGATTCAAAATTTGACTTGCTAATTCCTCATGACAAACATTATGCTTTCCCAACCCTCTCCCATATTCGCCTTAGACCATGACGCTTCTCCATTCCTCTCCCGAAAGGGTGCCGCTATGAGACAGCTTCTCATTCTCACTGTACTTACAATCGCAACTTCTTCATCTGCCCTCAGCCAAACGACCGACAAGGATGCAGGAGAGTTCCCCACAGGGACGTATGCTAGTGAACCGTTTTTTATCACTTTCGCTGGCGGAGGGAAGGTCAGGGTCTGGAATAACGAAGGGACTATTGCAGAGGGGAGTTACACGGTCACAAAGGACCGCCTTGTGATGACTGATAAGCAAGGTAGGGGGGCATGTCTCAAAGAGGGGCAAGAGACAGGTACGTACCACTGGCAGTTCGATGTCGATGGGAAGGTATTGAAGTTCAGCAAGGTTGCAGATAATTGCGAAAGGCGTGCGTCCTACATGGAGAAGCACCGCTGGGTAAACCGCAAGGTTGTAATAAGCAGGCAGAAGGAGCCGAAGGTAATAAGAAGTCCGAAGAATCAACAGCGCGGCATAATCGTAGCGGTTAATTCTGCCAATTACCTCCATCGCATCTTCAACAAGGAGACTGCTAAGTCGCCATAATGGGAATTATCTGACTCCACCACGAAGGCGTCTAATCCGCTTTGCTTGCGGGCGGATACTCCTTAGCCGGAGTAGAAAGCTTCAATAGAGTGCTGTGGCTGGCTGATTAACAACCTAAACAGGCATAAATCGGCGACGGCGATTCAACCGTACTCCGGCGTTGAACTTCGGGCTGTCAAATGCTTACTTCAGCAAGCTTGGTATTACCATCATTAGCGTGGCAGATGAAAGCTCAACCAACCGAACCGCCGTGTACGGGATGATCTCCATATGCACGGTGGTGTGGGAGGGAGGACTGCGAAGTTCCTACCTATCCCCATTGTTGGGCGGCGCGTTAAAGGAACACGCCGCTTTTTAAGCTTGCTCTCTTCATGTTGGGGCGAGCTATCTAGTTACACTGCTTGTACGTCTAGATACACTTTATACGATGCTTCACCATCCCTGATAAGCGGTGAGTCTAAGTGCCACAAGATGCCCCTGAAGTTATCTCGCTGAACGCGCGTTAGCCTGGCCATATCCTTTGGGGTAACGACAAACGATAAGCGAGGGTTGCATTCATCTCCATCACCGCCGATTGCCGGATAGTCCGACATCACCACGTAAGCGCTACCTCTTATTGATTCAAGCCGGTTAAGTTTTTATTCAAACCGCGTCCCGACGGCGGTGGCACAGCCGGTTACGATTACGTTGTCGTTTGCGTCGAATATTTGGAAAGTGGCGTTGTCTTCCCATCTATCGCCGCTCGCATTGAGTCGAAGGTTTTGGGTAACCTTTTGCGTTCCGGCGAAACTCCCGTCGGGATTAAACAACTGAAACACAAATGAGCCGTCGTAATGTCTCCTATTTCTGCGATTCCAAACCCCGTGACCCGGACCGCGTGAAGCCGGACCGCTCGGAGCCCCGTCGGAAGTTTCAGACATCGTGCCGCCTTTGTGATATGTGATTAGACCCTGAGGCGTAAATGGCAGTAACGGTACGCCAGTCTGACAATCTCTTGGCGTTATTTGTGTGCGCCATACGCCTTCGATGGTTCTTTGGCGTGCGTTTGACGAAGCCGAAGTATTTTGTTCGCTTCTTGCATCGTCATTACTTTTGTCTTGTGCTGACACCCGAACTTGCGCGCACAGCGCTAATAGCAAAATCGCCAACGCCGCTGCGCCGATGGTGTTCAATGATTTCTTGCTCATGTTTTTTCCTCTCTCCCGCTGGATTGCTTGCCAACGTGTGTAGTAGATGTTCCGACAAAGTTAAAGAAGGACACGCTTCGCGCCTGCGCTTGGTCAAGTGGCATTTGGTAAGTGTTGAGACCAATTAAATCCTCAAATGCTCTCACCGCCCTGCTAAACTTTGTCGGAACAGCTGATGGTTAAGCGCGAAAAAATCA
>JACCTF010000665.1 GCA_013812565.1 Pyrinomonadaceae bacterium
TGATCAAACCGCGAACCGGCGAAACAGTGTCATTGATTGTGGCGTGCGCGCCGCCGCTTACGAGCGTGCCGGTATCGCCCACCTGACCGCCCGCTTCCGAATAGAAGGGTGTTCGATCTAAAACAACTTCTCCGTCTTCGCCCTCGCCTAACTGGCTCACCGCTTCCTCGCCACTGATCAACGCAATGACGCGTGCACCGGCTAGACGGGTGGCTTCATAGCCGGTGAACCCGCTACGCCCGACGCGCTCTATAACCTGCGTATAGACCGGCTTCGTTTTGCCGCTGCGTTTATCAACAGCGCGTACGCTTGTTTGCTGAAGGTCGCGTAATGCTTCGTCGAAGCGTGCGTTGAACTCATCTTCAGGAAAGGAGAAGCCGCGTTCTTCGAGGCTGACGCGGATCAGATCGCGCGGCGTGCCGAATGTGTCATAGATGCGGGCCAGTTCTTTGTAGTCCGCCATCTGACCGTCGGGTGTCGCCGCAAACAGCGAGTCGAGCTTTTGTAACCCTATACTCAGCGTCGAGCCAAAGCGCTCCTCTTCAAGCTTGACCATGCGTTCGATGAAGCTCCGCGCGGTTTCGAGTTCCGGATAGGCTTCGCGCATCAGTTCGACGACAAATCCCGTCACCTTATAGAAGAACAGAACGTCAAAGCCGAGCGCATGGCAGCCGTGATAAATCGCCCGTCGCATGATTTTACGCAACACGTAGTTGCGCCCTTCGTTGCCGGGCAGAATATTGTCAGCGATGGAGAATGCTGTGGCGCGCGCATGATCGGTGATGACGCGCATCGCGAAACCCTCCGGCGTATCCGGTTCGTAAGATTTGCCCGCGAGCTTCGCGACGAAATCTACAACGGGGCGCAGCAGGTCTGTGTCGTAGTTGTTCGCTGCGCCTTGCAGCACGGCGGTCACGCGCTCAAGTCCGGCGCCGGTATCAACCGAAGGTTTGGGGAGCGGCGTTAAGTTGCCGCTCGCGTCGCGCTCGTACTGCATGAAGACGAGGTTCCAGATTTCGATTGTTGGGCTACCGTCTTGGTTGACGTATTCGGCGCGGTTGTACTCTGGATCTCCCGGGTGTTCGCCCGTGTAGTAGTTAATCTCGCTGTTCGGCCCACACGGCCCGGTGTCGCCCATCTGCCAAAAATTATCCTTCTCACCGAAACGCAGAATGCGCTCGCGCGCAACGCCCGCTTCAACCCACAATTCCACCGCCTCGTCGTCCGTTTCGTAGACCGTGAACCACAAACGTTCGAGCGGCATTTGGTAGCCGTTCAAAAGCAGATCGAGCGCGAAACCTATCGCGTCGCGTTTGTAGTAATCGCCGAACGAGAAGTTGCCGAGCATCTCGAAGAAGGTGTGGTGAGTTTTATCGCCAACGTCGTCAAGATCGTTGTGCTTGCCGCCCGCCCGCAGGCACTTCTGCGATGAGGCAGCGCGCTTATAGGGACGCTGCTCTGCGCCGGTGAATACATCTTTGAACTGGTTCATTCCGGCGTTGGAAAATAGAAGCGTCGGGTCGCCAGCGGGCAGCAGCGGGCTGGAGGGAACACGCGTGTGCCCGTGCTGTTCAAAGTACCTCAGAAATGTTTCGCGAATCTCGTTTCCGGTCATAAGTTTGAAATTAAATTCAAGGAGTGTTGACGTTGATTATGTTGAAGATGAAGTGTATCACGCAGCACGAAAGCGGATGAAACGACGACAATTTCAGCCTTACTCTGATGAAGCTTCATCACTGCTCATGGGAATCGCGCGCACTTTGTTGGTCACTAAATCATAAGAGAAGCCAAGACGCAGCAGATGATCGAAAAGGCTTTTCGTCTCCGCGCGACTATGGGGATGGCCCCGCAACCGCAAACGCTTTTCGATGGCTCGATCAATCAGCTCGACCTCCGGCGTTTCCTCGAAAACGAGTTTGATGGCTTCGTCCGCCGTCTCGCGTGCGACCTTCTTCAACGCTAAATTACGCGCGAGCCTGGTTCGTCCGACAGGCTTCTGCCGCACGCGAAAAGAAGCATAACCGAAAGCAAAGCGCTCGTCGTCCAAGTATCCATACTCGCGTAGTCTCAAAATCACTGCTTCGACTATCTCAGCATTAGTCCACTGCTTCTCCAACAACCTCTCACGAAGTTCAGCAACGGAACGGGGCTTGGCGGCAAGAAGTTTCACCGCCCGCTGAAAAGTTCGCTCGCGGGCTTTATCTAAACTAAGCGGACGCGCTTTCCCATCTGCTTCGCCGCTTGAACCTGCATCGGCAGGCTTTTGCTTATTCCATCGACGCATCTTAAACCACTCTTAACCGGGTTATTTCAAGGCAAGTGTTAAACTTTCGACCTGCGATTTTCGATTGGCGATTTGTAATCACCATCTTAAAATCTCAGATCTTAAATCACAAATCTGAGATCACCTTTATGAATGGCATCGCGATCATAGACAAACCCGCCGGACTCACTTCGTACGACGTTGTGGCGCGGGTGCGCCGCATCCTCTGTGAGCGGCGCGTCGGACACACCGGCACGCTCGATCCGTTTGCCACCGGCGTGCTCGTCGTGCTTGTTGGACGAGCGACACGCCTTGCACAGTTTCTTGCGGGCGCAGATAAGGAGTACCAAGCGCTGGTTCGCTTCGGGTACGCGACCGACACCGGAGATGTGACGGGCGAGCCGCGCTCGACCAATCGAGTTAACAAGATGGTGTGGAGTGATGAGCAAATTGAAGCGGCGCTTGGGAGCTTGCGCGGCCGCATCAATCAGGTGCCGCCAATGTACTCGGCGAAAAAGATTCGGGGGCAGAAGCTCTATGAGTTGGCCCGCCGCGGCGTGGAAGTCGAGCGAGCGCCTGTCTCGGTTGTCGTCCACGAAATCGAACCCGTACGCCGAGCACAGCAACAAGGCTCGTTACTGCATCCGAATGGCGACGGAACATGTGACCTGGCGGTGCGCGTCGTGTGTTCGGCTGGCACGTACGTACGCGTGTTAGCCGAATCGATTGGCGAAAAATTGGGTGCCGACGCGCACCTCGCTGCTTTGCGTCGGACCCGCGCCGGGGCTTTCAGAGTGGAAGATGCAGTAAGTTTAGATCGCTTGCAAGCGATGGCTGACGAGGGCCGGCAGACAAAACTTTTGCTTCCGCTCGATGCGGCGCTCTCCGAAATGCCTTTTGTGCATCTAAGCGAGCAGGATGCAAAACGGACGCGCCATGGCGCTGTGATTTACTTGGATGGGGCAGCAGTGAAGTGGGGGGATGCATGTCATGTGCAGATGCGCAACGAGCACGGAAGGCTGATCGCGATTGGTGTTTACTCTTCCACAAACGGACAACTGCATCCGCGCATCCTGCTTGATCCAGAAGAAGAATAACCATTGACTTAGTGCTCTACGGCCTGTGCTATACTTAGCGTCAGCCGTAAGAGGGAAGACGTAAGGTTCATCGCTCCTCGGTCAAAGAAGCGAACAGCCTTCTCCTCAAAAGGTGGTAGTGGATTGATCTTTTGAAACAACTTTGACGGCGCGCGGGCGCTGCTTACCGCGCGAGCGTCGCTTACGCGCATCGAAGCTGTTTCAACGCAACATAGGATCGTTGAGGAATACATCATAGAAGATTAGGCGTGACTTTCCTCCACGCCGTCCACGTGCGCGAAGCCAATAGAGGTTTAAAACAGGCTATGCAACAGCAGGATGGCAACAAGCATTTCAATATCAGCGAACGGCTTGAGAGCTTGCGTCGCGAACGCGAAGCGCTTCACTGGGACGGTACGTTTCGCGACTACTTCGAATTAGTCACACAAAACCCGCGCCTTGCCGAACTCTCGCACGCACGCATCAATGACATGGTCCACGCGGCGGGGGTTGAAAAAATCAACGAAGGCGCACGCGACGAAATCTCACGTTACAACTTTTTCGCATCAGAGCTTTTCGGAATCGAAGAGCCGATTGCGCGCATCGTCGAATACTTCAAGTCGGCCGCCCAGCGACTCGAAGTTCGCAAGCGCATTCTTCTTTTGATGGGACCGGTCGGCGGAGGTAAATCAACCATCGTCACAATGCTCAAGCGCGGTCTTGAAGAATGGACGCGCAATGATGCCGGAGCAGTCTATGCAATCAAGGACTGCCCGATGCACGAGGAGCCTCTGCACTTGATTCCGCACGAGCTACGTCCTGAAATAGAGAAACATTACGGCATCTACATCGAAGGCGATCTATGTCCGCAATGCCGCTACGCGCTTGAGCACACCTATGGCGGACGCCACGAGGATGTGCGCGTGCACCGCCTGATCTTCTCGGAGAAAGATCGTATCGGCATCGGCACCTTTGCGCCGTCTGATCCAAAAAGCCAAGACATTACGGAACTCACCGGCTCGATTGACCTCTCAACCATCGGCGAGATCGGGGTTGAATCTGACCCGCGCGCTTATCGCTTCGACGGTGAACTCAACATTGCCAATCGCGGCTTAATGGAGTTTGTCGAGATGCTCAAAGTTGATGAGAAGTTTCTGTACAGCTTGTTGACGCTTTCGCAGGAACAGAACATCAAGACCGGGCGCTTCGCGATGATCTACGCCGATGAAGTGATCCTTTCGCACACGAACGAGAATGAATACGTCTCCTTCGCCGGTAATCGCAAATCCGAAGCGTTGCAAGATCGCATCATCCTGGTGCGCGTGCCTTACAACCTGCGCGTCTCCCAAGAGGAGCGCATCTACGACAAACTGCTTCATCAATCAGAGGCGCTTCGCAACGTCCACATTGCGCCGAACACCCTGCGAGTTGCGGCGATGTTTGCTGTGATGACCCGGCTTGAAGAACCTAAGCGGGCCAATGTTGACATCGCCAAGAAGATGAGGCTCTACGACGGCGAAGACGTTGAAGGCTACAAGTCGAAGGACGTACGCGAACTCCGCGATGAAGCTGTTCGTGAAGGCATGGACGGCATCTCGCCGCGCTATATCATTAATCGTTTGTCGGGCGCGCTTGTCCGCGACGGCGTTACATGTATCAACCCGATTGATGCGCTGCGTGCAATCAAAGACGGCTTTGAACAACACACCGGCATCAACGCCGAACAGCGCGAACGCTACTTAAACTTAATCTCATCGGCGCGCAAAGAGTATGACGAGCTGGCAAAGACCGAGGTGCAACGCGCCTTCGTCTATTCGTTCGAAGATATGGCGCGCACGATGTGCAATAACTATCTTGATAACGTTGAAGCTTACTGCAACAAGGAGCGCATCAAAGACCCGATTACAGAGGAAGATATGGAACCGGACGAGCATCTGATGCGCTCGATTGAAGAGCAGATCGGCATCTCTGAGAACGCAAAGAACACGTTCCGTCAGGAGATTTTGATTCGCATATCTTCTTATTCGCGCAAAGGTAAACCGTTTGAATACACGTCGCACGAGCGTCTCAAGGAAGCGATTGAAAAGAAGATCTTCTCCGACTTGAAAGACGTAGTGAAGATCACAACTTCGGTGAAGACGCCTGATCCGGATCAACTACGCCGCATCAACGAAGTGGTTGATCGTTTGGTGAAAGACGGTGGGTACTGCCCCGTCTGTGCGAATGAACTTCTAACCTATGTCGGCACGTTGCTTTCGCGCTGAGAGGCGCACGGGCTGTTCGCTGTGCAACGCCGAATCATAAAATCAACGCCCGCGCTTTTCAGTTGAAAGGTGCGGGCGTTGTTCCCATAAAAGTAATTCAAATCGGAGAAACAAGGGAGATGCAAATGTTCAGGTTAGGCGATACAGTGCGCATCAAATCCGGTTCCTTCGCAGCCTTCACGGGTAGGATAGAGGGAATTAACCAAGCCAAAGCGCTTCTTAAAATAGTGGTTGAGATTTTCGGAAGATCAACTTCGGTGAAGTTGAAGTTCACAGAGGTTGAGCAGGTTTCCTCTACATAACCCGTCGGTTAATGCGTGAACCCTTTGTATGAAGAAACGTTATCTTATCGCGGGTGCATATGGATTGACGGGCGCGTGGCTTGCGGCAAAACTGTTAAGCCGTCCGCGCGATGTCGAGTGGACCAGTCACTCCGCGAGTTTGCATCATGCCGATCAATCACGGTTCGTTGAGGTTGATCGCATCCGCGTGCATTATCAAGAGGCCGGCCGGGTGGATGCGCCGGTTGTGTTGTTGATTCACGGATTCTGCGCATCGAACTTTATCTGGAGCGACGTGCTGTTGCCGATTGCCGATGGTGGCTACCGCGTGATCGCACCTGATCTGATCGGTTACGGTTTCTCGGAGAAGCCGCGCCACGGTGAGTACACCATCAAAGCGCAGGCGCAGATGATCGTCGGCTTAATGAACGCACTCGGCATCTCCCGCGCGGCACTCGTCGGAAGTTCATACGGCGGTGCGGTGGCGGCGACGTGCGCGCTTGATTATCCGGATCGGGTTGAGCGGCTGGTTCTGGTCGGTGCCGTTTCCAACAATGAAGTAAAGAGTCAACTGCTGCTGCGGCTCGCTGCTTCGCCGGTTCTTGGTGATCTGCTCTCTCCGGTGCTGATCGACTCGCGGGCGTTGATGCAGTGGCGTATGAAGAAAGTGTATGCCGAAGAACATGCTCACCTGCTCGATGCCGAAAGAATGGACGCGCATCATCGCCCTCTGCGCACGGCGAATACACACCGGGCGATTCTGCAAACGCTGCGTCGCTGGGATGCCGCGCGACTTGAGCGCGAGGCGCATCTCATCACACAATCGACCTTGCTAGTGTGGGGCGAACAGGACACAGACGTGCCTGTTCATCACGGCGAGCGCCTCCACGCGCAGATACCAAACTCGCGCCTCATTGTGTTTCGCCGCTGCGGACATCTCCCGCAAGAAGAGCGTCCTGCTGAGTTTGCCGGTTTGATCGCGGGCTTCTGTCAAAGCATGAAAGCGCGTGGCTCATCAGTAGACAAGGACGAGTTGTCGACCGTAACGAATCACCATTAACGTCAGAGAGGTTTTCAAGATGTCCATCCAACGTAATGATTGGTCCTTGCAGCGCAAAGGCATCATTGATCAAGAGCGCCACAAGGAGCGTGTCAAAGATGCTATTCGCAAAAACCTCGGCTCGATTGTTTCAAACGAAGCGATCATCCTCTCTGACGGCAAGCGAACAGTTAAAGTGCCGATCCGGTCGCTTGATGAATATAAATTTCGGTTTGATCACCACAAGCGCAAACACGTCGGGCAGGGCGATGGCAAAACAAAAGTGGGCGACGTCATAGCTCGCGAAAATCAACCTGGGCAGGGGCCGGGCAAAGGTAATGGACCGGCCGGACAAGAGGGGGGCGCGGAGTATTACGAAGCCGAGGTGAACATCGATGAAATCGCCGCGCTGATCTTTGAAGATTTGCATCTTCCCTTCCTCGAAGAGAAAGCGAAGCAGGCGGTGCCCGACAAAACCACGCGCTTCAATGAGATTCGTCGCACCGGCGTGATGGCGAACCTCGCCAAGCGCCGCATGATTCTCGAAAACATTCGGCGCAACGCACGGGAAAGCCGACGAGCGCGTTTCGGCGCAGTCAAGAAAGAAGATTTACGATTTAGAACTTGGGAAGAAGATCAGCGCTTTGAATCGAACGCGGCGGTCATAGCAATGATGGACGTTAGCGGCTCGATGGGTGAATTTAAGAAATACATCGCGCGCTCGTTCTACTTCTGGATGGTCCGCTTTCTCCGCACTAAGTACGACAATGTTGAGATTGTCTTTATCTCACACCACACAGAGGCTCGCGAGGTGACGGAAGAACAGTTCTTCACGCAGGGTGAATCAGGTGGAACCGTCGTCTCTTCGGCGTACCAGTTAGCCCTTAATCTTATCAAGGAGCGTTTCAATCCGCCGGATTGGAACATCTATCCGTTCCATTTCTCAGACGGTGATAACTACTACTCTGACAACGAAGAAGCGATGCGGCTCGCCGATGAATTAATTACAACCTGCAACCTGTTCGGCTATGGCGAGATCGGCGAAGAGGGAACTTCCAGTTATCGACGCTCATCAGGCGCGTTGCTTTCTATCTTCAAAGATCGATTGAAACGCAAAGACCGTTTCGTCGGCGTGCGGATCGACGACAAGGAAGACGTCTATCCGGCGCTTCGCCAATTCTTCGGCAAGAAAGAGGAAATGTAAATACAGTAGTCAGGAGACAGGAGTTAGTAGTCAGAAGCCGGAAGAATCGGCGGAAATCGTTCATTCTGTTTCCTGACTATTGTCTCCTTTTACTAATCATGGATCGCGAAATCAAAGAACTCGAAAAAGCTCTCGAACAGATTTGGGACATCGCTCTCAAGTTTGGCCTTGATCCGTTTCCAACCCGATTCGAGATAGTTCCGGCCACAGTGATGTACGAGGTCGGCTCGTATGCTCTGCCCGGACGCTATTCGCACTGGACTTTCGGCAAAGCCTATCACCGGATGAAGATGATGTACGACTTCGGCTTGTCGAAGATTTATGAAGTCGTCATCAACACCAATCCGTCCTACGGCTTTCTGCTTGAAACCAACAGTCCACTGCAAAACAAATTGGTGATGGCGCACGTCTTGGGCCATGTCGATTTCTTCAAGCACAACGCCTACTTCTCCAGAACCAATCGCCGCATGGTCGATAGCGTTTCGACTCACGCCGGACGCATGGCTGAATATGAGTTCCGGTACGGGCGCAAAACCGTCGAGGAGTTTCTCGATGCCGTGCTCTCCATCGAAGAACACATTGATCCGAACTTCTTCATTAAGCATGAAAGAGCGCGCGGGAGAGAGGACAAGGATAGGCAGGCGTCGAAGAAAGAAGGGCGCTACGATGATTTGTGGCTGATGGGCGAGAAAGAGGATGTGGCGGTTGATGATAAAAGCGAAGCGCCGCGCGGCGAGCGTCTGCCGGAGAAAGACATCCTTTATTACGTTATGCGCAACTCGCCGAAGCTCGGAGATTGGCAACGCGATGTGATCGCAATGATCCACGAGGAGATGGAATACTTCGTTCCGCAGATGCAAACTAAGACGATGAACGAAGGATGGGCCAGTTTTTGGCATGCGCGGATCATGCGCGAACTGGATTTGCCGGACCCTGAGCTGATTGAATTCGCTGATCTTCACTCCGGAGTGGTCTCACCGCACAAGGGTCAGCTCAATCCGTATTATCTTGGCTACAAAATCTTCGAGGACATCGAACGCCGATGGGACAATCCAACCGAAGAAGATCGCCGAAAGTTTGAGAGAGGCGGCGGCCAGGGACGGGAAAAGATTTTCGAGGTTCGTGAACTGGAAAACGATGTCTCCTTCTTGCGCAACTATCTAACGGAAGATCTGTGCGAGGAGTTGGATTTGTATGTCTTTGAGCTGGTGGATGAAGAAGAGTGGAAAGTGACGGAGAAGCGTTGGGAGCGCGTGCGCGATCAACTCGTTGCGAACATGACCAACTTCGGTTTCCCGTACATCATGGTTGCCGACGGCGATTATAACGGCAACCGCGAGCTTTACCTCAAGCACGCATACGAAGGCTCGGAACTAGACAACGGGTACGCGCGCAAAGTGCTTGAATATGTTTATGTGCTGTGGGGGCGGCCCGTGCACCTAGAAACCATTGTCGATGACGAGACGGTTGTGATGCACTACGACGGTGAAGATCACAATGAGGATTAACCGGGGGCCTCGCGTTGCTCACTGCAAATCAAGTGGCTTTGCAA
Organism: Pyrinomonadaceae bacterium; assembly: GCA_013812565.1. Taxonomy (GTDB): domain Bacteria; phylum Acidobacteriota; class Blastocatellia; order Pyrinomonadales; family Pyrinomonadaceae; genus JACCTF01. The sequence goes on from JACCTF010000665.1 coordinate 9,680, forward strand.
ACCCTGCTGCAACAAAACAGTAGATCAGTCAACATCTGACACTTATTTGTGACGCCTGATACACGGAACGTCTGTATTTTGACTGCGCTCAATCAGCAAGCCTCAACTTGCTGATAAACGTTGAGTTTGTTAGTGGGGTGAAGACGTGGACTTATCCGGCACATCAGTTGTGATCATTGGGGCAGGGCGTGGCATCGGGCGCGCGGCAGCGGAGATGTTTGCTGAAGCAGGAGCCGATCTCGCCATCGCTTCACGTACCGAAGCGGAACTCACTGAGCTTGAGTTCAAGCTCGAACGCGAGAGCGGCGCGCGAGTGCTGTCCCGCCCGGTTGACGCGACAGACGTTTCAAGCGTGACCCGTTTTGTTAATGAAGTGATTAACGCTCGCGGGCGCATCGATACGCTTGTTTATGCGGCTGGAACTGGAGCACTAAAACCCTTTGCTGAGACAACCGAAGAAGACTTTGATCGTTTGATGGCGGTCAACGTTCGCGGCGCTTTTCTGGTTTGCCGGGCGGTCTTGCCGGTAATGGAAAAGCAAAAGGGAGGACGCATCATTGCGCTACCCGGCATCCTCGGTCGCGCGCCGATGGCGCAAGCAGCCGCCTACTGTGCCTCCAAGTATGCCCTCACCGGAATGTTGAAATCGCTTGCGCTTGAATACAAACGAGCAGGTGTTCGGATCAGCCTGCTGCATTTTGGCGGAGTAAACTCCAGTTTCTGGGATAGGATCACAATGCGCGTGCAGCGCGAACGAATGCTGACGGTTGACGCAGCCGCACGTGCCCTCTTCTTCGCTGCAACGCAGGAAGGCGAAGGCGTTCTTAACGAATTGATACTGCAACCGGAATCCCACCAGCTTTAGAGCATCTCCATTCACCGAACATTAGCTGCTTCAATTGAACCGAAGCGCAAAGCGAGCAATATGGAATTCGTCAAAGAGAGCGTGATACGAGCGACGCCCGAAAGCGTCTTCGCTTTCCATGAATTGCCGGATGCCATCAATCGCTTGATACCTCCGTGGGAGCAGACGCGCGTTGTGCAGCCCGCGCCTAGCCTTCATGTCGGTGCAGAAGTTATTATTGAAACACGCATCTTCGGGTTGCTGCCTGCTCGTTGGGTGGCCGAGCACACGGCGTACGATCCGCCGCATATGTTTGAAGATGTGCAAATAAGTGGGCCATTCCGTCAGTGGCGTCACCGTCACCTCGTCCAGTCGCACGCCGAAGGCGCTCTGCTGCGTGACGAGATTGAGTATGAGCCGCCGCTGGGATTTTTAGGACGGCTTGCCGCACCGTTTGTGATCACTCCCCGATTACAGCGGATATTTACTTACCGCCACCGCGTAACGCGCGAGTGGTGCGAAAACTTGGGCGGAGAAAACAAGGAGGTAGTATGCAATCAAAGCAAATAAGAGTCAGAAAACTTCGATTAAGAAAGCCGGAGAAGAAGCCGAATAAGGCCACTGGTTTTCTGATCGCCGGGGCTTCGCTGGCGTTACTTTGGGGACTTGCTTTCCTGAAGGGACGTTCTGACAAATAGTTCAAACCACATTCGAAAGAAGGAAAGAAGATATGGCACAATCAACAGCAACAGCTACACGTATTAATCAAGGTTCGACCGCGACTGGTGAGCAAACAGACATTGCCGAATCAATGCTGCGCTCATTGGACCAAACGACCAAGGAATCAACCGGCATTAGTCTATTTCATATCCTCACATTCGGTTCAATCGGCGCATCTCTCGCGCTCTACTTCTCCGGTAAACGGCAAGCCGCGATTTTTGTCGGCTTGTGGCCGCCGACCTTCCAAGCGCTTAAGGCTGTCGCCGATACCAACAAAGAGAATAGAAAGTAGTGCAGAAGCAAATGCTTCTGGCTCACTCAACTTGGCACACAAGAGAGCTGCGCTTAACTTCAAGCGCAGCTCTTTCCTATAAGGCCCAGTATGAGAACTTCTGAAGGCCCTCAAGTTATTTTAATGCCTTTGAGCACGGAGCATTGGCTAGTTTTAACTGAGGTTCCATCTATGTTATTTTCGTGTGCCAATCACTCTGTTTTTTAGAGACCGGATCGGTTTGTTGTTTCGCTTAAAACGATAACTACAAGGGTTTAGTCGACCTGATCTAACCTAAAGAGGGCCATATGTCTCCGACTCGCTATCACCTGAAAATATTTATTGCCGCTCTCTTTGTTTTTACTTCGCTACCCTTCTTCATTCCAGCTTCAGCGTTTCTCGTCTTCAGCGAAGCCGCTGATGAACGCGCTCTGCCATTGGCGGCGACGGACGAAACCGCTGAGAAAAGCGAGTTCTTTGAGAAACATGTGCGCCCGGTGCTAGCCGCTAATTGTTATGCTTGCCACACGGAATCGCAGAGCGGCGGCCTACGCCTCGATTCACTTCAAAGCATTTTGAAAGGCGGGAACCGTGGGCCAGCCGTGGTTGCTGGCAAGCCCGAGGAGAGTTTGCTCATCAAGGCCGTTAGCCACCTTGATCCACATCTGAAAATGCCGCAGGGCGGAGCGAAGTTGAAGGATGAAGAGATCGCTGCCCTAAACCAATGGGTGAAGAACGGGGCCTTCTGGCCGGAGACTCCGGGAGAGTTCTTCGAAGCGCGTATTCGTCCCGTACTTGAAAGCAGTTGCGCGGCTTGTCATAGCGGAGAATCGGCGATGGGTGGTTTACGCCTCGATTCAAGAGCAAACGTTCTGAAGGGCGGCACCTCCGGGCCATCAATCGTTCCAGGCGACCCTGACAAAAGCTTGCTGATCCAAGCCGTGCGATTTACGCATGAGCGATTCAAAATGCCGCCGGGGAAAAAGTTGCCGGAGCAGCAGATTGATGATTTAGTTCAATGGGTGAAAACCGGAGCTGTCTGGCCTGACAAAAATGCTTCCAGCGCAGTTGCTGCAAAGCACGAGTATCTCATCACGCCTGAACAGCAATCGTTCTGGTCTTTCCAAAAACCGAAAGATTCTCCGGCGCCCCATGTCAAACTTCGCGGCTGGACTAAAACTCCGATTGATAAATTTATTCTCGCTAAGCTTGAAGAGAAGAAGCTCGCCCCAACCGTTGCCGCTGACAAGCGCACGCTGATCCGTCGCGCGACATTTGATCTGACAGGCTTGCCGCCGACTTCGGAAGATGTTGAAGCTTTTGTCGCCGATGCTTCACCGAACGCTTTCTCGCGTGTGGTTGATCGCCTGCTTGCCTCTCCGCATTACGGCGAGCGCTGGGGCCGCCACTGGCTCGACCTCGTGCGCTACTCAGACAGCGCGGGCGATAGCGCGGATTACCCCGTGCCGCAAGCTTATCTGTATCGGAATTACGTTATCGATTCGTTCAATCAAGATAAACCTTATGACCAATTCTTGCGCGAGCAGATTGCAGGCGACTTGCTCCCCAGCAAAACTGAGAACGAGAAATGGGAGCGCACCATTGCTACGGGCTATCTTGCGATTGCGCGACGCTTCAGCGTCAGGCCCGAAAGAAATATGTACTTGACGATTGATGACACGATTGACAACGTGAGCAAAGCAACGCTCGGCCTCACGGTCGGTTGCGCCAGGTGCCACGATCACAAGTATGATCCGATACCAACCAAAGACTACTATTCGCTTTACGGGATCTTTGACAGCACACGTTATCCCTTCGCCGGATCGGAAAATGTTCAAGAGCAAAAAGACCTTGTCTATCGACTGCCGAAAGATAAAGTCGAAGCAGTTCTCAAACCACATCAAGAACAGTTAGCGCCGATTGATGCCGAACTTAAAAAACTGTTGGAGGAGAAGAAAAAGTTCGAGGAGAAGGATGAGGCTCAGACAGTAAAGGCGACGGCGGATGAAACAGCAACTCCGCAACGCACGCTGAAACAGATCAACAGCGAGATCAACGAGGTAAGAAAACGCCGTGTGCCCATCGCCGCGAAAGCGCCCTTCTTAGAGAAAACTTTTGCGGTTGCGGAAGGCGAAGGTCACAATGCGCGAGTTCTCAGACGTGGCGATCCGAAGAACCTGGGCGATGAAGTGCCGCGCCGGTTTCTGCAGATTCTCGGCGGCCATAAGCTTCCCGTTGTAAAAGAGGGAAGCGGCCGTTTACAGTTGGCCGAGTGGTTGACTGATCCGCAGAACTCTTTGACCGCACGCGTGATGGTCAACCGCATCTGGCAACATCATTTCGGGAAAGGCATTGTCCAGACACCGAGCGATTTCGGTAAGCGCGGCAAACCTCCGACGCACCCCGAACTTCTAGATTATCTCGCGGCGCGTTTCGTCGAAAGCGGATGGTCTATCAAGGCGATGCACCGCATGATCATGTCGTCGCAAGTCTACCAACTGGCAAGTCAGGGCCAGGCACAGAACGCGCAGACGGATCCAAGCAACGATCTCCTGTGGAAATTCAATCGACGACGGCTCGACGCGGAATCCCTCCGCGATGCGTTGCTCGCCATCAGCGGCGAGTTAGATGCGAAGAAGGGCGAGGAGCATTCCTTTCCGCACGAAAGCACTTGGAACTACACGCAGCACAAGCCTTTCACCGCCGTGTATGAAACCAAGCAACGCAGCGTTTACTTAATGAACCAGAGAATCCAGAAGCATCCATACCTTGCCATATTCGACGGGGCGGATGCTAACGCGAGCACAGCCGAACGGACGAGCAGTACGACGCCGATCCAGGCGCTCTATATGATGAACAGCTCGTTTGTTCACGAACAAGCCAACCATTTTGCGAAGCGGTTGATGAGCATGATGCCTGATCATCGTCAACGGATTGATGTGGCTTACCGGCGGGCACTGGGACGCCCGGCAACGCCGGAAGAGATTCAAAAAGGGGAAGCTTATTTACAGCAAAGCCAGCAGAAGCTAATGACTGCTGACACTCCTTCAGAACAGCAACCGCAGCAAGCATTAGCGAGTTATCTGCGTGTGCTGCTGAGTAGTAATGAGTTTATGTTTGTGGATTAAGACAATTAGCCACAGCGGCACAAAGACACAGAGATAATACAAAGTCATAGAACCAGCAATCTCTATTCAGCTTAACCTCGCCTGATTGTTCTGTCCTTTGTGCCTCCGAGCCTCTGTGGCTATCTTCAATGTAGAACGGAGTTCATCATGGATCACTCAAATTGCGGATGCTCACGTCGCCAGATGATTCGCTCATTGGTCGGCGGCTCGCTGCTGCTGCCCGGGATTCTCAATCATCTGCTCGCTGCGGATGCAAGCGCACAGACCTCCGACAATCCGTTAGCGCCGAAGCAGTCGCACTTCCCAGCCAAAGCCAAACGGGTGATCTTCCTTTATATGTCCGGCGGCGTCTCACACGTTGACTCCTTTGACCCAAAGCCAAAACTTATTGCGGATCACGGCAAGACTGTGAAGGTAGCGAAGGGCGACAAGTATCTGACGCGCCCCCACTGGGAGTTTAAGCCGCGTGGAAAATCCGGCACCGAGGTCAGCGAACTGTTTCCGCATATCGCTGAGTGCGTCGATGACATCTGCGTGATTCGTTCGATGAAGAACGATCACGGCGACCACTTCGAAGCGACGCTCGGCATACATACCGGCTCCGTGACCTTCAATCGTCCGAGCCTCGGTTCCTGGGTGAGTTACGGCTTGGGTACGGTGAACCAGAACTTGCCCGCCTTCGTCGTCCTCGCACCAGAGTTGCCGTATGCCGGAAGCCAGGTGTGGGGATCAGATTTCCTGCCCGCCTTTCACCAGGGAACGCGGATCGTTCCCGGCCCGGAGCCGATCCCGAACATGACACGCCGCACCGCCTCTCCTGAACTACAAGAGATGGAACTCGGACTCTTAGATTTCTTCAACCGCAAACACATCGAGAAGCGGGAAGTCGACCCCCTCTTGGCCGCTCGCATCAAGTCGTTCGAGACGGCCTATGGTATGCAGCGCGAAGCCCCCGAAGCCTTTGATCTATCGAAGGAGACGGACGCCACGCTCAAGCTGTATGGCCTGGAGCGCGGCAGCACGAAGGGTTTCGCTTGGCAGTGCCTGGTCGCACGTCGGTTGGCGGAGCGGGGCGTGAGGTTTATCGAATTGATTGATAGCGGGGCATCAAAGAACTGGGACGCGCACGGCGATATTCAAACCCACCTGCCCTTAGCCCAGAATGTTGACCAGCCAATCGCCGGACTTTTGAAAGATCTGAAATCGCGCGGGATGTTAGAGGATACATTGGTTGTCTGGACCACGGAATTTGGCCGCACGCCGTTTAACGACAAATCGACTGCGAAAGGGCGTGAGCACCATGCCAAAGTTTATAGTTCGTGGCTTGCAGGGGGCGGCGTCAAAGGCGGAATCACTTATGGATCAAGTGATGACTACGGCATTGATGTCGCAGATAATTTGGTTCACCTCCACGACTTCCACGCAACCATCCTGCATCTCTTGGGAATGGATCATACGCGACTCACCTTCCGTCACGCCGGGCGAGATTTCCGCTTGACGGATGTTCACGGCAACGTGGTCAAAGCCATCTTAGCTTGAGGCTTTGTTGGGTTTCTTAAGGATAATGGGTGCCGAGTATGAGACAGATCGAATTGCAGTATGTCATGAACCAAGCCGGGGAGAAGACCGCGGTAATTCTACCGATTACTGAATTTAAAGAGTTGCTCGAAGACCTCGAAGACCTCGCGGCCATTGCAGAGCGACGTGCGGAATCTACCATCTCACATGACGAGGTGGTTGCCGAGTTAAAGCGGGATGGACTCATACCGAGTTGAGTGGAAACGTTCAGCTGTTAAGGAACTAAAAGCGCTGTCTAAAGAGATGGCCGGGCGCATCCTGCGGGCGGTTGAAGAACTACCTGTCAATCCATACCCTGTCGGCGCGCGCAAGCTGGTTGGCTCAGAGCGCACCTACCGCATACGTGAAGGTGATTACCGCGTCATCTACACGGTTGCCGCTTCGACGCTCATCATAGAAGTCATCCGCGTTGGACATCGTAAAGAAGTGTACGACCGGTAGATGAATAATCTGTCGCAGGCGATCACATCCGGCTTTGCTTTCAAACTGACCAAGAGGTTTGAGCAGAGAAGTATGATTCACCGGCTGACGTGATAGTTTGAAATGAAACCCGCCGCCTAAAGGAAGAATCAAGAGATGCTCTTTCGCGCCGCCCTGTTGTTAATCTTGGTCTCATGCCTTGTCTCCATTAAGGTCATCTCGGCACAGGAACCATCACTCACTCCTAAAACATTAGGTGCGGCGCTGGCAAGTAAACCGCTCGGCAACGATGCGGGCCGTATCGCCGAACAAGTGCGCTCGTGGTTCGGCAAGGAAGACTTGGTTAAGGGAGCGAGGCCGAAGGTGGATGGATTAAACGTTGCGTGGGCCATCGAAGTTCCAGGTGCTGCGAGCGCGCCGCAAGTGGTGTCTGAAGATGGCGCGTTTCGCTTGCCGCTCACGCGCATCGGAGAAACAAACGTTTACGCTGCGGTCGCTGAATTAACCGACGGTACGGCAATGCGGTGGGCCTATGATACGGAAGGCAAGCGGTTCGGCGGCGGAAATCTTGAGGTCTACTGGATCGGCCCTGATGGTATCGAGCATGCGGGCGTGCCGAAGGGCAAGCTCACTGGGCAGCCGGTGTGGCGAAGCAAAATCTTTCCTGACACGGAGCGTGATTGGTGGGTCTATGTCCCGGCACAATATAAGCCGGAGAGCCCGGCCTGCGTGATGGTCTTTCAAGACGGCGGCGGCATGAAGAACTACGTGCCCGTGGTTTTCGACAACTTGATTCACAAAGGTGAGATGCCCGTCACGATTGGGGTATTTATCAATCCCGGCTCAAAGTCGGCGGCAGATGCAAGGGCAACGAACCGCAGCTTTGAGTACGATACGGTCTCAGATAAATACGCACGCTTTCTGCTTGAAGAGATACTGCCGGAAGTCGAGAAGACGGTGCGGCTGCGCCGCGACGGTGCCAGTCGTGCGATTGCCGGAATCAGCAGCGGCGGCATCTGCGCGTGGACCGCCGCTTGGCAGCGCCCGACAGAGTTCAGCAAAGTGATGTCATGGGTCGGGAGTTTTACGAACATTGCGAGCGGCGCTTCCTTGCGCGAAGGCGGTCACAACTACCCGGCGCTGATCCGTAAAACAGAGCGCAAGCCAATCCGCGTATTTCTACAAGACGGCGCAAACGATCTTGACAATCAACATGGGAATTGGCCGCTCGCGAACCAAGAGATGGCAAAGTCGCTCGCGTTCAAGGGCTATGATTACAAGTTTGTTTACGGTCAGGGTTTTCACAGTCATCAGCATGGCCGCGCGATCCTGCCCGATACGTTGCGCTGGCTCTGGCGCGATTACAAACCCTCATAGTTCATAGTGCCGCTTTGAGGCGGAAGGTGCGCGACAGTGAGAGATTCCGCCTGAAGGCTTCGACTACGAACATCCACAGAGGTTGAACAGAGA
>JACCTF010000690.1 GCA_013812565.1 Pyrinomonadaceae bacterium
GTCCTGGCCGGGCTCAAGCGCGATAAATTGATGGCGCTTGCCATAGTCGATCAGCCGCTGTTTGTCGGCGCGGATCTGCGCCTGCAGTTCGGCGATGCGCTTTTGCAGAAACTCGCCCGCGGTGACCCCTGACTCTTTCCTTCTCTCCTGGTTCAAGCGGACGAAGACTTTAACGATGGTATTAACGATTCTCGTGGCGACCTGCGGATCGCGGTGTTGGAGGGCAACATCGATGAGGCGCGTCTCTCCGCTCCGCCCTTTGACCGCCCGCACGTCGAGCCCGCCGCGAAGCATCCCCACGTGAGGCGCGAGCCGCCTGACTTCCGTCAGATTTCCCTCCTCCGGGGCCGGCGCGATTGAATCGATGCGCGGCACATCTTCGGCCGCCTGGATCTTCGCTACGCTCTGACGTTTGCCTTCGAGGCCGAACATGCGCAGAAGATTCTGCCATGTCGAGTGGCCCTGTGGACGCAGGAAGGCTTCGTCATGTTCCAGGTCCAAGGTCTTCACGACCCGGTGCAAAAGGTTGGTGCTGGTCAAGATTTGAAGCTGAGTGCCGAAGTAGCTAGGATCACCGCTGACGATAAAGGAGTTAGGGCCGAGCGCCGGGTTGTTTTCAGAGTCGACCTGCACCCGCGCCCGCGTCTCGTAAAAATCAGGCTTACGCGCCATATAAACGGCCATCAGCAGCGTAACAAACACACTAAAGCCGATGATCAACCACAGGTGCTTGCGCACCGCGCGCCAGTAGTCACGAAGGGGCAGTCCACCTTCCCCGTCCTCCGGCTCAACATAGTTGATCATTGGAGACCGAGATTCCTCTGTCTCCATGTGTCTCACTACTCCCCGGGTTTCCGTAATGCCTCTGATTATTTCTTGAGAGTTTTTCATTGCCTCACGTTAGAGTTCCGACACGGCGGCACGTGCAAAGTAAACACCTGGCGCCACATGCGTTGCGAGCATCTTCAACGATTGCGGCTTCAGTAGATTATACGGTATGGAAGCATCCGCATTGTTTCCGGGATGATGGTATTTTTTATTTCGCTCAGAGCCCCTAGGATGCCGCCAATACCAGGTACTTCAACGACATCGTTCGCTTGAAGCGCGATGTCCTCGGCTTGATTCTTTTTGATCTTATTAAGGTCAACGATGACCTGAGTCTTAGTCGTACCCCCGGGGAGTTGCCGCAGAATTCTCACCTTCTTTAAGTCGGACTTCGGCCGCGTACCACCAGCCATGACGATGGCGCGTGATATTGTTAGCGGATCTTTGAGCGTCAGCGGAATGGGCCCCGGAGAGTTTACGCCGCCGAGCATGTAGACCCGCTCGGCTTCGAGGACGGTAATAAAGTCGCCCGGCCGCACGTAGGGGTTTGCCTCCTCAATGCCCCTCAACGTATCCATCAAGTTGTATGCGATCAAGCCCAGGTCTTCACTTCCGTTGGCGGTATTTGCATCAGCGACGCTAGCGGTAGCAGGCTCTTCGCACATCGAGGCCGGGGACTCGGTATGAAGAATCTGAATGGTGCGCCCGGCACTGGCGCTGGGGCCGTTGGCGTTGGCTAGCAATTCCAGCAGCCGCACCCGACGTTGAAGTTGAAAATGCGCCGGCGCATTAACCGCGCCGATAAGCGTCACCGGCTTTGAATTAATTCCCTTGACGATAACATCGACTTGCGGATTTCGTTGGTACTTCAGCAGGCGTGTGCGAACATCTTCCTCTACCTCCTTCTCCGTTAGACATGCTACTCTGACTTCTTTAATGAAAGGCAGTTCGATCATGCCGTCCTCGGATACTTTCACGCCGTCGTACGAAAGTTCCGGCTTTCTGAAGACGCGGACGTCAAGCACATCTCCTGGCCCGATACGGTAATGTACGTCCGCTCGGGGAGGTGCGATGGAACCGGAGACGTTGAGTGTGTTCGCCCGGGAAGGAACCACGGGGCTGGGGGCATTGCCCGCAGGAGGATCGGCGACCACGGAATTCAGCTTTCGCGGTCGCGACGCGGCCGGGTCCGCGACCTCCGCCGGCGACGCGTCCTCGGGGGGTCGTACGTTTAGGGTCGGCCGCTGCGCCGTTGCAACCCGCGCCGATGCGCCGAGTAGCGCGAGCGATATGCAGGCGCTTGCTACCCACGAGGAGAATAAATGGAACAAAGAAGTCTGTGATTTTTTCATTGCTTCCTCACCTACTGGCAGATTCAGACCTGTCGAGCGTGCTGGCGCCTCGCAGAGCAGATCGTTTGTTTGATCGAAGTTTAGCACGAGCGCCGCCTAACACAATCCCGTTTCTTGCCTTCTCTCACTTGCCGCCGTTTTCAGGTCGGCGTTATTTCGAAATTTATGTATGCCGCCGGGCGCTTTTGGCTTTGCGGCGAGACAGCATAGCTTCGCGCAAGTGATTAGGAGCCCCAAGATTCAGCACGGTGTTGCTTAAAACGACCTTTAGCTCTTCGTTCTCATCCCGAAAAATTCCCGTCAACGGATGATCCTGCGTCTTTACAACGACGGAATCTCTCACCCACTGCCAAAACTCGGTCTGTGTGGTCCAGAACTGCTTACCGTTGTGACAAATCACAAGGGCGGTTCGTTTCTTCTTCTTCTCTTTCTTCTCTTTCTTCTCTTTCTTCAGGCTCATTAGTTGTGTTTATCACCTCTTTAAATGTAAACGCACTTCGTCCCCTGCGTTCTTGCTGACCGTTACAAACGCCTGGCGGGCAATCACGCAAATACCCCGAGGGGAAGCCTCATTCGCGAGGCAGCGTCAGCATTGTTAGATGGAATCACGTATAGCCATCGGGAAATCTCCCTACGCTATACTCGACTTCCGGTGTTGTTTTTCTACATACAATACATTCAGAACCAATAGAGATAGAAATCCACGGAACGAGCTTAGGTACGTCAACTTAGCATCTTCATATGAACTAGATTGTTAACTGATGTTACGCAGGGAAAATTTAGGGTTTTAACTTGACAACTGAATTTCCTGAGCAAGAACACTGCTTCTGGCGATAAATAGCAGCCAAAAGCCCAGCAAAACCGTAATTGCTCAAAAACTGCGTAATGTGGAAAAATGCGTTAAAGCTCAATGTTTTCCATGTCAAGCGGAAACTGCCATTTCTTTTTGCGTAACATCAGTGTTAAATCACGGTGAGCGGCAATCGTAGAACAGGCACGACCGGTTGTGGAAAACTCAATCACGCTCGGCACGTGGATACTGGCGACCGTTATACCCTGCATACACGCTAGATAATTTCGCGCATCACACCGGGCGAGGTGTTTAAGCGAATACACACACATATAGCTAATGCGAATCAAGGGTAGAAAATTCGCTGCGTTACAAACAAAGGACTTACAGCAAGGCGTTTCCTAATCCTTCGCCAACTGACGCTGTAAGTTGTTGATTCTTCATTACTGATTTCTACCCTTGACTCGCATAGTTAATAGACCCGCACGGCTTGCGGGAAACCCCTTGAACACTAGCTTGATCAAGGGCAAATTATATGCCGGGTAAGTTAAGGATCCCCCTTGTTATGGCACTCTGGACGCTTGGGTATAACCTTACCGCTTCGGCGCCAGCGCATAACTTGTAGCGAGGAGACTACGGGGAGGGTTAAGGAGCGCACGCCGGATTGCTTGTTCGCTCACCGCCGGGACACATCTGCAAACAGGTGCAAGAAGATTACGACCCAAGTGGCGTGAGTGGTTATACTGTGGTCAGATATTGAATTTTCAATTAGCGCGGTGTGATAGTAAGTGAACTTCATCGCTCGCCTTCTAGCGCCACACGCGGTCTCGCACACTTCCTAGCTTGAATTTCGCAGCTTCTCTCCTATAACTTAAGATTCTGTATTTCTAATAGTCCCCAATGTCCATCACCGCAGTATCAACTTTGATATGGTTTCGCCGACATGGGCAGAGGACAGATGGTCATATAGATCTGGATATTCTTGGTAGAAAGATCTTCCGTTGGACTTGTCCAGCTAATAAGTTATTACTTCATAGCCGCAGTTTCAGCAGCACAAAGCCGGCTAACTAAGTTTGACACACGAATAAGCTATCACTTTTGATAGTGCAAGGAGCGCGCCAGAAGGCGGCCGAATCTACAGCACTAACAAGTGATAGTGAAAGCGATGATTTAGGAAGGCAAATGTAGTAGGCATAAAGACTTGCTGTCTGAAAATTAGACGGTATTTCTAGACTATAGACAAGGTAATTTTGAGCCGCATGTGCTTATCCCTGAGCTACCTTCTTAACGAAGAATTTCCTTGTCGCACATAGCCCGTAGCATGCGTCTTCGTGGTGATAGTAGCAATTATTTCATCTGATGAACGGCTACTTCTCGAACCTTGACCGCTTCCCTTCATGCTTGGTTTCAGATTTGTCTGCAGCGGCAATACAACGCACTTCGGAAGGGTGAAAGCAGAACTGCTTGCCGGCCGTGGCTGAACTGTTCAGCTTTGCCATGCGGCCTAGCGCCGTTCAAAGTCTTTAACAGATCTTCTCCTCCCAGCACTCCATCTCAATAGTTTTGAGCTTTGTAGTTCACCAGTCAGCGCGCTAGTCATCACCGCCGAACCAAGCTGAATGTTAACTCTGAACTCATCAGCTTCATTGCGATGAAACACTGGGCTGGAGCTACCTTAGGCTTTTAGGCCGCGCGGGTCACTTGCAGTTGCGGATCATACTCATAAGCTAGATACTGTCGCGCGATAAATTTGAGTACCGCTGAAACATGCTTGCACTCATAGCCCGGTTCAGCGTTTCCGCGGTACACGAAATCCGCGCAGGTGCAGGCAAGGTGTTTTATCTCTGGATCGCAGAACAGGTGATAATCGCGCTCGGTGCCCGACTCTGAATAAGCGATCCAGCCATAAGGCTCAGCCTCGAACACTTTGATCCGCGTGGCGCGTGCAGCCCGCTGCTCAGCCGGTGAGAAGGCGCGGACCTTGGCAAGTAATTTTCTATTTGATGTCTTCTTCATGGACGGGATTATAACACGCAGAACGTGCGCTTGGGACAGCGTTTCACAGATGACACTAACAGCAACGTCTCGCGATTAACCGTTGAAGCGTTATGTTTTGCGAATCTATGACAGTCCGTAAAAGGCGTTGATGCAAGTGCGCAAACCGACCAGGGAAGCGATTCTCACCGCGGCGGGAAAGACCGTCTCTGACGTGATTGCGCCCGAGCTTCGAGTGCTTTTCTGCGGGATCAATCCGGGATTGTACACGGCGGCCGTCGGGCATCATTTTGCCCGACCGGGCAACCGGTTTTGGCCGGCCCTGCACCGGGGAGGCTTTACAGATCGGTTGCTGTCACCGTTCGAAGAACGCGAGTTGCTCGAACACAGTTTGGGGATTACTAATCTAGTTGAGCGAGCGACCGCCACTGCCGCCGAGTTAACACCCGAGGAGTTGGCCGAGGGTGGGCGACGGCTTACGGCAAAAGTAAGACGCTACCAACCGAGGTTTATCGCAGTGCTCGGCATCAGCGCTTACCGCACTGCGTTCGCGCGCCCGCGAGCTGTGCTAGGCCGCCAGGGTGAAACGCTTGATGTGGCGGGGGTGTGGGTTCTGCCGAATCCAAGTGGCTTGAATGCGCATTACCAGTTGAAGGAACTGGCAGAAATGTTTCGCGAATTGCGAACGGCGGTGGAAGGCGATGGCTAAAGATTGTCGGCATCGCATAGTCAGAGAAATTTACTGCATCTTCCTGCTACACTCTATCGCCGTAAATCTTTATGCAGAGCATTATTCTTCACACTTCGACAACCAGCAACACGCCTCTTGATATGGCGCTCGAAGTCGTCCGGCTTAAAGACCTGCTCGCCGCGCGCCGGAGCAACCTTGTCGCCCTGCAAGCAGAACTCCACCAGTTCAAAGCTCGCTATACGCAAACGGTGGGCAGTCGCCTGGCCGAGTTGGCTGAAGTCGAACACGCGATCAAAGAAGCAGCCCATCGCATGCTCGGTACCGAACCGCCCACGCAGCAGGAAGATGATTGCGCCACTCATCATGATGACGAGCAGACGTCATCCGCAGTGCCGATTAAAACAGCACTGCGCAAACTGTTTTGGTCGGTCGCCCGAATGTTCCACCCTGACCATGCAATGGACGAGAAAGAGGCCAGACGCCGCCACACGATCATGGCCGAGGCGAGTCGCGCCTACCGCGACGGTGATGTTGAAAGTTTGCATACCCTGCTTGGTGATGAGCAGTTGCAATCCTTCTGTGCCGGTGTCCCTGCCCATACGGAAGACGATCTGGCCGGGCAACTCTTGAGACTCAGAGAGGAGCTACGCACGGTGGAGTTCGGCCTCAAGCGGATAAAGCAAGACGGTTTATACCGGCTTAAACTATCGGCTGACGAAGAAGCGCGGCAGGGCCGCGACGCACTCGCTGCCCAAGCCGTGCGCATTGACAGGCAGATCGTTAAAGCGCGTCACCGGCTCGCACATCTGGCCGGTTGAAGTCGGCTTCTGGTCGAGATAGAAGACAAAAGCTACACGATGGTCTACATCGTGTAGCTTCAGTGTTAGTTGGTAGAGTCTCTCGCCCGCCCAAACGTGCAGGCACAGCAAACAAAATCGCTCTGTTTGCTGTGCCGCTACTGCGCGACGGTGAAGGGCACGCTGGCTTCGGTGTTCTCCCACGCCATCTTGAGCAAGCCACCCTTGTCGCCCGCCGGCTCTAAACTGATCGTGAACTTTTCTACCGGCGCACTCGCCTGTTTCACCTGCATGGCGACTCGCCCCAGGTCCTGTGCTTCGCTGTACTCAGTGCCCCACTGACCCGTCTGTTTGTTGACCAACAGTTTCCACTCAGATTGGCCCGGCAAAGTGTATAGGGTGTAAGTACCCTTCGGCACACGGAGGTCGCCGAACTGTAGGTCCGCCTCGGTCATAAGCGTTGTGGCGGCGTTGGCACCCGTGCGCCACACTTTGTCATGAGGCACCAGTTCGCCGATGATTTTGCGGCCGCGCATGGACGGCGCGCTGTAGGCGATGCTGATCTTCTTACCACCAATCGTGGCTTCGGCTTTTGCTGGTGGGCTCAACGGTGCCTTCTTCTGACCCGTCCCAGTTTGCATGTAGGCCGTGACTGAGCTGACGAAGATTGTCAGCAGGAAAGTAGCAACCAGATAACTGACTCGCTTTCGCATGCGATGTACTCCTTCGGTGTGAAAAATAGTAAATAGATTTCGGTCAATATAGGCGCGTCAGCCACCTTCGCGCAAGCACGTATGGTAGCAGTCAATATCCCTCATCAACTCTGATCGGATGGCAATCGTACCCTTCGCTATCTCCCGATCCTGATCGTTGACGAGGTATTTAACGAGATAGCCGTTGAGCGCTTCTCTCGAATTGAGCAAGTAGAGAATAGCGCCGGGCTATCGGGGTCAACGTGAGCCGCCCTTTGCGTTCTACGTCGAGCGCGTATAAGTAGCTCAACAGTTCCGGGCGGTGGTACACGTCGAACTGAGCGAGCCATTTTATGAGACACGTTCTGAACGAGGAGGGCAGGTCGCGCCCGTCCCAAAAGTCCAAGATGATCAGATGTCCACGTTCTCTGAGATTGGTGAGCGCCGTAATGATCGCCTCTCGCCAAGTCGGAATCATCGAAAGCGAGTAGGAGAAGAAGATCACGTCGAAGGGTTCTCTTAAACCGAAAGTGCTTTGGTAGCAAAAATCTTCGGCGAAACCCTGGCAGAGCGTTACTCGTTTCTGTTGCCCGGCTCGCGCCACCTTGGCCTGGCTTGTCTTCAACATTTCATGCGACGCGTCGAGACCGTAGAAGCGCGCTCGTCTGTAAGTTTGGGCGAGACGGATGAGGTTGCGCCCGGTTCCGCAGCCGACCTCAAGGACGCGATCACCGCCGTTGATCACCATTGTTTGCAGCAACTGGTCGCGCCCGACCAGGTAGTATTTGCGTGTCAGGTCGTAGATATGCCGCTGGTAGCGATACATCCGATCCATCTTCACCGCTTGATCCACGTGCGGCGTTGTGGTTTCAGTTCGTAAGAGCATAAACGTGAAAGCCTCCGTAAATAGCGGCTCGATCCTTTTTGTGGAGTTCTTGTGAAAGCTCGCCTTCGTAAGTGAACCGCGCGCGGAGCCGCCTTGGTAACGATCTCTCTAGGGGAGATTCGCTCGACGCGGTGCGGAAGATGATGCGGCTGCAGGGCCTCCCCACCCGCGCGATTCCCTGCCAGAGTTCTTCAAGCTGATTCGGCTTCATCCAATCCTGCGCGTCAAGCAGCACAAAACGATCGAGACTTTCTGCGGGTTGCGCCCCCACGTACTCGACGACTGAAGTGACCTCCGTGGTGATGCGGTGGGCGTTCTCTTTCAGCAACTCATAGTTCTCCTCTTTAAGGTAGTCGGGAAGCGCGCGGCGCGATTCGCAATCGTAGCGTCGGCTGAAGGCCTGCCAAGCGAAATAGTTGTCATCAACGGAGAAGCCGCACGCCAGCCGCTTTGCACGCGCGCGGTACATCTCAATCATCCCGCCCGCATACTCTTCGTTCATCTTTTCGTATTGTTGCGGCGGGATGCCTAACCCGAAGAGCGTCAGGGGAAGACGACCGATGGCGCGGATGAAAAGATTATCGAAGAAGGGAGCGATAGTTTGATCAAAGATCAACTCTTGTTCAGCGCGACTCGACGCCTGGAGGATTAGCGCCGGGTCGCAGCCGATGGCTTTGGCGAAGGTGTGAAAGAAGCGCAGGTAGTAGCCATTGCGCGCGTAATTATAAAGATTCTTGGCGAAATAGTTGATGCGCGGTTTGCGTACACTTCGGTTGAGCCGCGAGCCGCCTTCCCAGAAGTTGCGCGTCGCTTCGTCCAAGTGTGATTGAATGTGAGTGTAGTAAATTTCTAAGTTCGCTTTATCATCGGCCCGACCGAAGAAGCGGAATAGATCTTCGTAACTCGGCAGGCGCTTGAGCGCGACGAGTTTCAGCCGCGTCAAGTAGATGTGGTATGGGTTGAGGTCAATTGCCGTGATCGACGCGGGCGCGCGAACGAGGTAGTTGAGCACGTTGCAGCCGCCGGAAGAGATCGTGAGCATGCGACTGTCGGCGGCAAGTTGTAACGCTTCGAGATCAACGCGCGGGTCTTCCCAAATCTGGTTGTAAACAAAGCCATCGAACCACAGAGTGAACAGGCGCTCAAGCAAGCCTTGCCGACTTGCTGCCGCATGATGATGCACCGCCGTTCCAAGAAGGCTAAGCGAATTTTGGCTCATCGTTGTTCCTCAAAAGTTTGCAATGATCAACCTCAAATCAAAACACAAGAAGTTCGTACATCAGTCGAGTTCATGAATTCTGACGTGGCCCTGGTTGATCGTGATGTAAGTTGCCGGCGACTGTGTCCAGCCACCCGCGTTGTAATAGTGAACGCCATCGCTCTCTGTGTGCAGCGCGGCGTGCGTGTGCCCGCAGAAGACATAGTTGGCACCTTTTTCGGTGGCGAATCTAATTGCTCCTTCGGCGACGCGCGGCGTCATACGAAGCCACGACGTACTCAGCCGATCAATACACCGACTGAATCTCTGCTGCCCCAGATCACACCGCTGAATCCATTTGTACACAGACGACATCAGATCGCTGATCAGCAGGTCGTCAACGAGAAACCGATCGAACTGATGTCCGTGGATCGCCAAATACTTTTTGCCCGCTGACTCCCATCCATATTCTTGAAAGACACGCATTCCGACCAGATGCGACATGACGTTCGACAACCCGCGGTCGTGATTGCCCTCGACCCACACGGTTTCGACGCTTCGCTTCGGGTTCGACAGCTTCCTGATGTGCGACAGAAGTTTCCAATGATCTTTGGTCAAGCGTTTGAAGTTGAGATCGCTGAAAATGTCGCCGAGTAGTATGAGCCGCCGAAATGTGTACGACTGAAGTACCGCGAGCAGGTCAGAGGCACGGCTAATTTCAGAACCGAGATGAACATCGGACACAATCATTGTTTCGACTTGTGTCAGCGTTTGATTGTCCACCCTTTATCTCCGCTCAGTCGCCAAGCTTGGGCGCTCGGCAATCGAATTTGTTGAGCCAAAAGAGAAAAGGGTCGCTCAGGCTTTATCGGCCTGGCGACCCCTTTCAAGTACACGATGTAATCTCTGTTTAGTTTCAAATGCACATACCACACTAGCCCGCGCATGCGAACAAAGGGTTAATGCGTTGTTAATTGTGGGTTAACGGTGAAGCGGCATCAGTCGTTAGTAGATTGAGAAGATGCGGCACAGAGACGCTGAGTTATACAGAGAAGATAGAAAAGGCAGAAGGCAGCAAGCAGCTTCTTGACTGCCTTCTGCCTACTGCTTTCCGCCTATTTCTTCAACACGCCTTTACGGAAACAGTGCGTTGCGCGCGGCAACGGCCGTATCCGCGTTATCGCTAAACAGCCCATCAATTCCTAAGTTGAAGAACAGTTCGTATTCCGCCGTTGCGTTGCCGTACTGCCTCAGGAAGGTCGGGTCAGTTGAATCGCCGACGCGAAACTCCACCGGCAGAAAGAAGTTCTCGTTGCGGAACGTAAAAGGGTGAACGAGCAGACCCACCGCGTGCGCATCACCGACCAAAGTGGTAGGCGCGAGCAGTTTATTCATGCTATCGCGGGGAACGATCAGATTCTTGTTGGGGCCGATGCCGTCGGCGTAGGTCGCAATTTCGGCAAGCCCCGCCGGCTTGACCAGGTCCGCGTAGGTGCGTGGATCACCGCTCACCGTGAAGTCATAAGGCTGTCCACCGGCGTTGATAAGCTGGACGAGCGGCACTTGCGTCATTCCTCGTAAATCCTTGAGGTTGCTGACCTCGAAAGACTGGATGAAGACGGGTGAGTTCTTGCCACGGTATCCGTTCCTGTTCAGGACTCGCACTAACCGTTCTTCGAGTGACAAACCGATGGAATCGAAATAGGTCGGGTGCTTCGTTTCAGGATAGATGCCGATTGTGCGGCCGACTTCGGCGCTCATGCTTTTCGCTAAATCGATCACCTCCTGAAGGGTGGGAACCTCGTAGAGGCCGTCATACTCTGTGTTCTGCGGGCGGAGTTGTGGGATGCGCTCCACGGCTCTGAGCGTCTTGAGTTCAGCGAGCGTGAAATCCTCCGTAAACCAGCCGGTGATGAACACCCCATCGATTCTCTTTGTCTTCTTTCGCCCGGCGAATTCCGGACGCTCGATAACATCTGTGGTTCGCTCAATCAACGCGCCGGTCGTTGGGTTAACGATGGCAAGGGCATTCTCATGGCGTGCGACCAGGACGCCGTCCTTGGTTGCGACGAGGTCGGGTTCGATATAGTCGACTCCGAGTTCAATCGCCAGCCGATATGCCGCGAGGGTGTGTTCAGGACGATAGCCGCTGGCACCACGGTGGCCGATCACGAGGGGCGCGGTCAGCGGTTTGTCGAGCCG
>JACCTF010000704.1 GCA_013812565.1 Pyrinomonadaceae bacterium
TGGCGCTTGGACGACCGCCCGCTCAGGAACGATAACGAGATCAACCCGGACGTGCTCGGCTACGTCTTCGAGAAGCACATCAACCGGAAACAGATGGGCGCGTATTACACGAAGGATGACATCACCGAGTACATCGCTCGGAACACAATCACCCCGGTTCTCTTTGACCTGGCCGCGCGAGATTGCCCCAACGCTTTTCGCCCCTGCAAGGGCGTGTGGCAACTGCTTCGTGAAAACCCCGACCGCTACATCTACCGGGCGGTGCGTCACGGCGTAGATTTGGAGTTGCCGCGAGAGATTGCTGTTGGTCTGAGCGACGCCAGCCGATGTGATAAGTGGAATAGGGTGGCTGATACAGAATACGCCTTGCCGACCGAGACTTGGCGCGAGCATGTCGCCCGTCGCGCGCGTGTGTGTGAGCTGCGCGAGAAACTTTCAGGCGGCGAAGTCAGGGGGATTAATGACCTCGTCACGCTCAACCTAGACACGAGGCGGTTTGCGCAAGATGTCATTGCGACGACCGAGAGCGCCGACTTTCTCCACGCCTTTTACCGTGCGATTGTTGGAGGCGTGCCGAAGGAATCGAGCGAACTTAACGATCACGGCATCAGCGTGCTTGATCCGACGTGCGGCAGCGGCGCGTTTCTCTTCGCAGCTTTGAACCTTCTGCAACCGCTCATGGAAGCCTGCCTTGGTCGCATGGAGACTTTCGTTGAAGCGGCCGACCGCGCCGGAACAACCGGGCAACACCGGATGTTTCGCCAGGTGCTCGCGCAAATCAAAGAGCATCCGAATCGCACGTACTTCATCTTGAAATCGATCATCACCGGCAACCTTTATGGCGTAGACATCATGGAGGAGGCGACGGAGATTTGTAAGCTGAGGCTATTCCTGAAACTCGTCGCGCAGCTTGAGCGTGACGAGACAAAACCTAACTTCGGGCTTGAGCCGCTGCCCGACATTGATATTAACGTCCGGGTTGGAAACACGCTCGTCGGCTTTGTTGACGACAGGGCAGTTGACCGATCATCTGACAAACTGGATGTCCGCCTCGCGCACGAATACGGCGTGCAGATTGAACGCGACGCGGAGTTTGAAGAATGGCGCAAAAGCCACCAACCATTCCACTGGCCCAGGGAGTTTTACCCCATTATGAAGAGCGGCGGGTTTGATGTGATCATCGGCAATCCGCCATACATCAGCCAGGCAAAAGTTCGCCGCGAATACATCATTAAAAATTATCAAACGCAGCGCTGCTCCGACGTTTACGCAAATGTTCTTGAGCGTTCGGCCAGCCTGCTAAAGCACGACGGACGCTGCGGCATGATTGCGCCTTTAAGTCTGACATTTTCCGGCGACTTCGCTGCGCTGCGAACACTGCTTTACAAATCTTATTCAACCAACTGGTTCGCGTCTTTTGCGCGTATCCCCGCTGCTCTATTCAGCGCCGATGTTCGCGTCCGTAACACCATCCACATCGGTCACAAAAGCCGCGCCGCGCCGCAAATGTTCACCACCGTTCTTCATCGATGGTTCGAGCAAGCACGCCCTCATCTATTCGCTCACATCTCGTACTCGCCCTTTTCACCCGCGCCGTATAAAGGTCTCGTGCCTAAATTAAATACACCGCGTTTAGCCGCAAGTTTCGCACGGTGTTTTGCGAAAACCGAAAAGAAGCTGGCGGGCGGCTTCGCCTTGACAGAGAACGAATACTCTTTGCATTTTAAGAAGACCGCTTACAACTGGCTATGCTTTTGCCGCGAGCTTCCACCCTGCTATGCGACTGATGGACGCCCGGTAGCTCATACGAAATTTGGCGCACTCTATTTTGAGAGCGCCGAGATTAGAGATTTAGCTTTTCTATTTTTGAACGGCAAAATCATGTTCGCTCACTGGTGCGCCGTCGGTGACGACTTTGATGTAACACGTTGGATGTTTGCCGATTTCCCCATAGACCTGCCCTCTCTACCACACTCTGCCAAAAAGGAGTTGCGACCGCTGGTTGACGAACTAGAACACCTGATGATGGAGAATGTTTCCTTCAAGAGAAACGCCGGCAAGCGGGTCGGTAACTATAACCTTGCCAAATGCCGCGCCGTAACCGACCAGAGCGACCGCGTATTCGCCCGGTGGCTTGGCTTTGAAAGCAGTTGGCAAGACATCGAACTCATGTACGCACAGCTAGTAAAAACTGATTTCAGCGAGACTTAAAGATAGTGAGTAAAGCCATTGGGATTCAGACACAATCGTTCGGCGAACAGGGTTGACTAAACCCATACAAAAACGCCTTTGCTTTCTTAACGCACAAGATGGACAACCTCTACTCTCGGTTGCGTCATCCATCTCTGGGGCATTATTCTCCGGCTTGCCAAAGCACACGACTCTTTGTTAAACGTCAAGTCAAGTCATTGCTCTCCGCAGCGTATGACAAATTATTTCGATAAAGCATTCGCTTCTGGAGGAAGAGATGAAGAACATTTTTGTTGCCTTGCTGGTGGTTATGCTCACGTTGAGCCTTAGCCTGGTCTCCTTGGCTGACACCATCCGGTTAAAAGACGGCACAGTGCTCCGTGGGCAGATTGCGGGCTTTCGTGACGGGCAATTTACAGTGTTGATCGGAAGCGGCGCGCGCGGCCGTCGTAGCCGCATGATGCTTTACATGGAAGATATTGAGTCCATCGAGTTCGACGCTGCAACGGGTGCTTCCGGGGCGAGTGCGAACGTCGATAATGCGGTTGACACAACCGCATCAACCCCGCGTTCAACATCCGCAGCGACACCTGCCGAACCTCGTCCTGAGCCAACCGATACAACAGCAAACAATGCACCGTCATCAGCCAACACGTCACGCCCAACCCCTTCGACCTCGCCATCTGCGCCAAACTTCTTTCAGGTCAACACGCGCGTGCGCGCTGACAACGCGACCAACGGCTGGACCAATAGCGGCCTTGTGGTGCGGCGCGGCCAGCGTCTGCGGATCAGTGCGTCGGGACGCGTTTCGCTGACGCAGGGGCGCTTTTCGACGCCCGCTGGAATTCCCACTCTTCCCGACGCGGATAAGCTGATGCGCAATGAACCGACGGGCGGGGTGATTGGGGTGATTGGCGATAATAACGACGACTTTTTCTTTGTCGGCAATCGTCGTGAGTTTGTCGCGCAACGCGATGGCGTGCTGTTTCTCGGCGTTAATGAAGGCAATTTGAACGACAATACCGGTGCTTACGATGTATTGATTGAAGCCGAAGCGGTCTCCAGCACAGGGCGTTAACGCCCGCGCGCGGAAGGTGCCCGCTCGAGTTTCGGCGTTGCAACCCGATACCCAGCCGGTGCCGTGTCTTGACCATGCTCACGCTGAGCCGTACTATTCAGCCAGCACTGTGAGATTCGTTCCCGCCTTTTTCTAGATTAGGGGTGTCGTTATGAAGTCTATTGTCGCCCGATTCATCGCTGCATTTGTCATCGTCCTTTGCCTTCTGATGGGACAAACCTCGGTCGTTTCAGTTCTCGCGCAAGCTCGTCGCGTTCCGCCGGCATCTTCGGATAAGAAGAATCAGCGTCCGGCTGAAGGTGGCGAAAAGCAGGAAGAACCAACGCCGAAGGACATTATCGGCACACCGCAGGAAGCTGAGATCGTGAAGATCGTCTCGGCGCTCGTCAATGTTGATGCCGTCGTTTATCACAAGAAAAGCGGGCAGATCATTACCGGATTGAAGAAAGAGAACTTTGCCCTCTTTGAGGACGGCGTGCAAAAGGACATCTCATACTTCTCCACGCCGGAAGCGCCGATCACCGTTTCCCTTGTGCTTGAGTACAGCCGACTGTCCAACCTCTTAGGTAATACAAACTACTTTGAACCCGGTGTTTACGAGGTGTTGCGACCGGCGGCAATGTTCCTAACGCAGTTTATCAAACCACCCAATGACTTCGTTTCAGTGCTCGCCTACGACATGCGCCCGACCCCGCTGACCGACTTTACGAACGATCCGGGACGCATCCGTCAGGTTATTAACCTACTGTTTAGAAACTATCCGGCCTCAAGCGAAGCCAACTTATTCGATGCTATGAAACTGGTGCTCATCGGCGGGCGGGGCGACTCAGTGGTGTTGGATGATTCTAAGGAACGCACTGCGGAGTATGCTGGTTTATCGGGCTTACAAGGTCGCCGTAAAGCGATGATCCTGATCTGCTCGGGCGTCGATACCTTTAGCAAAATCAACTACGGCCAGGCGCGGAAGATCGCGCAGAATGCCGGTGTTCCCATCTACATCATCGGCACGGGAAATCTTTTCTTCAAGAAGTATGAGCAGTATCTACCCCCAACCGACGGGCTGCTTGGTCAGCCGGGCCGCTTGACGCTGTTGCAAGCTAACAACACGCTACGCACCTTTGCCAAAGAGACGGGCGGGCAGTTCTTCCCCGTCACTTTTGAAGGCGAACTGCCGAACGTACTCCAATCAATCAACGCCCTGCTGCGCAACCAATACAGCCTCGGCTACAATCCCGGCGAACGGCGAGACGGCAAACAGCACAAGCTCGTGGTCAAAGTTGACGTAAACGGCGACGGACAGTTTGACGACAAAGAGTACGTGATTCAAAGCCGCCAGTTTTACAACGAACCCAAAGACCCCAAAGGCTGATTGGGGAAGTAGGCAGTAGGCAGAAAGCAGCAAATAAAGCGAAAGGCAGTATGCAAGAGTTCCGATTCCTGCTTACTGCCTTATCTTTTTCTGCCTACCGCCTTCTGCTGTCTGCCTACTGCTTTTACGCTCCGTAAAGTCGCACGCGAAATTCGTCGTTGAAGGCATGGAGTTCGCTGCGGCGACCGGAGAAGAGCCGTGAGTCGCGCAGCAGCATCGGCAGTCCACCGTGCGGAAGCGTTAATCCATAAGCAGGATTGGCAAAGATCGCTGCCAGTTGCGGGTTGAGACATTGCGGCACGCCGTAACGAATCGCCTTTTGCATCACGGGTGCGAATCCGGCGGTGCGCCGTGGGTTGCTGATCTCTATGGAGCGATCAAAGATGAGAAGGCGCGTCGGTTGATCACGCAGCGCGAGGTCTCGATGAGTGATTGCATTTGCAACTGCTTCATTCACCGCGCCGCGATGGTAGTTGGCACGCGCGACAACGGGCGCTTCGCCGGCGTCGGCTCCGGGAAACGAGCGCGGGCGCGCGTCCCACAAATCACAGTAGCGTGCAATGAAGCGCAATGCTGATTCATACAGCGAATAAAGGTTGCCGACAAGTTGCACGTGCTCGATCTCAGGGGCTTGTGTCGTGTCACCGGCATACCGCTTGGCTGTGATGCACGAGCGCGGCAGAAGTTCCGGAACGACTTCATTGCGTCCAAAGAGCAGCAGACCCGCGACGGTCGGCACAATCTCACCGCCGCTGTTTGTCGCAAGCAGCAGATCGCGCTCAAGCACTTCAGCCGTCGGATACACAGCAGCGTTTGCCTCACCAAAAGCATCACCCGTAAATTCGCGTATGAAACTCCACAGAGGCGCTTCGTCGATGTCCGCTATTTTCGCGCCCAGGGCGGGCACGTTCTCATAGCGGACGGGGCGCGATTCATCAAAGAGATCTGAGAGTTCTTCGCGCGTCGCTTCCCGTTTCTCCGCGCCGATGCGTATGTAGTAGCGACCATCGCGCGTGCGGTAAGGACGGCGTTTGCCGTCAATATCGAGCGCAACAATGCGTCGTCCGTTATCGAAAGCGAGGCAATCAATGTAGGGCACAAGCGGCGGCATGATCTGTTCGCGGCAGATACGCACAAGTTCTTCCTGCACGTTGTCGGCATCCTCCAATCCCTCGACGCGCAACTGATCATTGACGCCAAAGACGATGCAGCCCCCGCCCGTGTTGGCAAGCGCGACGATGCCCTGCGCGATCTTCTCAGGATTGGAGAGTTTAACTTTGAGTTCGAGGAAAGTGTCTTCGCCGCCGCGTACTAAGCGCATTAGTTCCGAGCGCGACGTCTGCGGAGCAGGAGTGGAAAGAACATACTCTTGAAAAGAGCGTTCCGTGACTGGTTCGTGCCGCTGGTTGCTACGGAATTTTCTTCGAGCCATTTCTGTTTGGACGAGCCTGATGCCTGTCTGGATGCTTCCGGGTGCTCTGCCCCACGCGGGAAGATCGGCGAGCACGCTCTGTGAACTAAAGCATGATCTCCGCTAATCTCACGCAGTTCAATGTGCGATGACGGCAATGGTTGCTGTCTTGTGTTAATCGTCGCTGCGCCCGCTCACTGCTTCAAGAATGTCAAGCTCTCGCTTTGCAAGAACCTGTCCCTGCTTCTCGATCAATAAGAGGTAGAGACCCAGTCCGACACCAGCAAGCGTTGTCAATATAACATACTCAAGAATAAGACTCCTGGCGAAGTAACCGGCGGCCACTGCCGCTGCCGGGGGCAACGCTGCGCCGATGCAAATCAGGATCAGCAACACACCCGCGACTCCCGAAGCGTTCATCTTTTTGCCGATCTGTAGACGCTTCGGGAAAAGCATCGAGAGCCAGTTGCCTGTTAGGGCAAACACAGACGCAAAGAACACAAAGCAGAGCACCGTAAAAACCAACCCTTGCAGCGATAGATCGCGAAACACCACACAGTTGACCAGCATGGTCCCGACGGCTACCAAGAAGGAAATGAATGTCATCGCAATGTTCTTCCCCGTGAGAATCAACTTGCGCTCGACTGGCGCGAGAACAAGCGCACGCATCCCTGCCCCGTCAAACCCAAAGATGTTTGATGAGATTGATGAAGTGAACATAAAAACATAGAGCACTCCGAGGGCCGTCCAGCTTCCTTCCGCGAAGGGTTCCACGTCTTGAAAGAAGCTGCGTCTAGAACCTGCGCCGTCCGGCTGCATGAATCTAAACCAGAAGGTAAAGAGCAGCGGCATTACCACCACGGTGCGTAATTGCGCGTTGCGCCAGGCATAGCGCAACTCCTTTTCGACAATTGCCGAAACCTCCGGAGACAACCAAGGTAACTGCCAACCCCAGTGCCGCGCGCCTGCTGAACCCTTGATCGAGATGCGTACCGCCCGTCGCTTCACACTGCCTCGCCCCAGCACCGAGTGCCGTGCGATCCGGTAAGCCAGCGCCACGCTCGCGATGGTGTAAACCATTAGTGTGGCGAGGGCCGCCCAATACCGTGAAGCGCCATCGGCGCTTGCGCCCTCTGCCAGTGCAACCGCAATTGCGCCCGGGGGTGTCCAGCGCAACTCATCCGGAAATCCCCGTTCGCGCATCATCAGTTGGCTCACCGCAATGCTCGCGATCCCGCCAACTGTCCCGATCAAAGCGACCATGTTCTCGCCGCGCGCCCGCTTTCGCTGTACAAGCGCGCCCATCGCTATCGCCAGCAGTTTGGCGAGCGCGATGCCAAACGCGCCCGCGCACACCCCCGCCAGCAGCGCTTTCCAGAGATGGCCGGTTCCCAATCCTGCGCCGACGGCTATACCGAGCAGACACGGCAACGCGAATATGGAAGCGAGGCTCGTCAGTTCGCTGACGAAATCAATGGCAAAGAGTTTGCGCATCCCAATGGGATACAGCAGCAAGCGTTCCGGATTGAATTGATTACCACCGCTCAGACTCAACGGCACGGTCACCCACATCAAATAGATGAAGGACAGCATGCCGAACATCATAAACATCACGCTGGTTGGCTCCGCAGCGTCCGCGTCTGCGGTAATGGCGTATGAGAAGATACAGAGG
>JACCTF010000716.1 GCA_013812565.1 Pyrinomonadaceae bacterium
GTATGC
The DNA here is from genome assembly GCA_013812565.1 of Pyrinomonadaceae bacterium. Classification (GTDB taxonomy): domain Bacteria; phylum Acidobacteriota; class Blastocatellia; order Pyrinomonadales; family Pyrinomonadaceae; genus JACCTF01. The sequence goes on from JACCTF010000716.1 coordinate 7, forward strand.
GCTTATGCAGCGTTTATGCAAATTTGCTGCATAAGTGCTGCATGTTAAAGGATAACCGACAACAAAGAATCTTGAATTTGATCCGTGCCAAGCGTATCGGCACGCAAGCTGAGTTGACCGAGCATCTGGAGCGCGCCGGATTTGAGGCGACGCAATCGAGCATCTCACGCGATCTTGAAGAACTCGGCGTTGTAAAAAGTCAGGGGCGCTATGTGTTGCCCCACAACGAGCAGGGCGCACGAACGCGCGGGTTGTTGAGCTTGGACACGGCAGGAGATGCGCTGGTGGTAGCGAAATGCGAACCGGGTTTATCCTCCGCCATCGCCGTCGAGATTGACCGCGCGATGATGCCGGAAATCGTCGGAACACTGGCGGGCGAAGATACGATCTTTATTGCGGTCGTTGAAAGAAAAGCGCAACGCCAAGCGATCAAGAAGATCTGGGAACTATTCTCATAGCAACGAAGGAATAAAGGAAGCGTGACCACAATCGCAAACACGACGGCAAAGCAATCCGTCAAAAAAGTCGTCCTCGCCTACTCCGGCGGGCTTGATACATCAGTAATGCTTCACTGGTTGCGCCAGAATTATGACTGCGAAGTTGTCTGCTACTGCGCCGATGTCGGGCAGGGCGCGGAACTCGAAGGGCTTGAAGCGAAGGCGAAGGCGACCGGCGCTTCCAAGCTTTACGTCGAAGATTTGCGCGAGGAGTTTGTCCGCGACTACGTGTGGATGGCCGTCAAGGCGAACGCCGTTTACGAAGGCGTCTATCTGCTCGGCACGTCGCTCGCTCGCCCTGTGATCGCCAAACGCCAGATCGAGATTGCGCAACGCGAAGGAGCCGACGCCGTCGCTCACGGCGCAACCGGCAAGGGCAACGACCAGGTGCGTTTTGAATTGACCTACTATGCGTTTGAGCCGCAGATCAAAGTCATCGCGCCGTGGCGCGAGTGGGAGTACAAAGGTCGCACGGACTTGATCCAGTATGCTGAGCAGCACAACATCCCGATCAAGGCGACGCACGCAAAGCCCTATTCGACGGACGGCAATTTGATGCACGTTTCATACGAGGGCGGCATCCTCGAAGACCCGTGGAGCGAGCCCCCCGCAGACATCTTCCAGATGACCAAGTCGCCGGAAGAAGCCGCTGCCCGGCCGGAGTATTTAGAAATCAGCTTTGAACAGGGTGTGCCTGTAAAGCTTAACGGAGGGGCGCTCGCAGCCGTTGCGATGCTCGAAGAGTTGAACCGCATCGGCGGCGAGCACGGAATTGGCCGCGTCGACTTAGTGGAGAATCGTTTTGTCGGGATGAAGTCGCGCGGCGTGTATGAAACGCCGGGCGTGACGATCTTGCAAGCGGCGCATCGCGCGCTTGAATCGATCACGCTCGACCGCGAAGTTTTGCGTCTGCGCGATAATCTAAGTTTGAAGTTTGCGGAGAGCGTTTACTATGGCTTCTGGTTCGCGCCGGAGACGGAGTTAATGCGACGGATGATCGACGAAACGCAAAAGCCTGTCACGGGTGATGTCCGCGTAAAACTCTACCGCGGCAATACCATCGTAGTTGGTCGGCGGGCCGAAGCGTCGCTTTATGATGAACGACTCGCGACATTTGATGCCGAGGATGTCTACAACCAGCGCGATGCCGAAGGATTTATCAAACTCAACGCCTTGCGTTTGCGCTCACAAGCGCGCCTTCGCGGGCGATGAATACCCAAAGTGACGAGTGAACAGTGACAAGTGACAAGTAAGAGCACGCTTTGATTATCTTGTCACTTGTCACTTCTAAGTATTTTGTACGTAAGGAACTCTAGATGATTACAACAGAGATCGCAGAATCAATTTCCACATCCGCATCAATCGCCGTGATTGAAGCCGACAAAATAGGTTCGGCTACCTCGTCGCTCGAATTATCGAAGACCCTCGCAATCACAAGGGCGATGATTGAGCCGCGTCCGGGTGATGTCGTCGTCGGGCGCGCGCTATCTGATAGTGCGACATACAATCAACTGGAATTGCCGAGTGGCAGACTTGCGAAGATCAATCCGGGCGATGTGCTTGTCGGCGTGCTCGGCAGTCGTCGCGCGTTGAAGGGATTTGTGGGCGACGTGCCAAAGCATGTGACGGCAGGGGATGAACTGCACCTGTTGAACATGGGCGGGGTCATCGGGCGTTGCACGGGACATCATTCATCTCTGAGCGATGCGATTCGCATTGAAGTGTTGGGGCTGGCGTGCGATCAAAATGGTCGCGTGCTGAACATGGCTGACCGCGCGATTCCGTTGCGCGCGACGCTCGGCACGACCGCGCCGCTGGTGATAATTGCGGGTACGTGCATGAACAGCGGCAAGACTTATGCGGCGACGACGCTGATTCGCGAGGCTACTCACGCGGGGTTGCGCGTTGCGGCGGGCAAACTGTCGGGCGTTGCGTGCCTGCGCGACACGCTCAACATGGCGGATCACGGAGCGGTGGCGACGGCGAGTTTTCTCGATTGCGGTCTGCCGTCAACCGTCGGCGCGGGCGACCTCGCGCCCGTGGCAAAGTCGATCATCTCGCATCTTAACGAGAGTACACCGGACATGATCGTGATCGAACTGGGCGACGGGATTCTCGGCGGCTACGCGGTTGACACGGTGTTTGATGACGCGGAGTTGCGCAGGAGCACGGCGGCGCTCATCTTCTGCGCCTCGGATTATGTTGGAGCCTGGGGCGGCATCGAACTGCTGCGCGCGCGCGGCATTCCCACGGATATGATCGCCGGGTCAGTTACCGATTCAGAGATGGGCGAGCAGTTCATTGAAAAAGAGTTCGGCGTTCCGGCAGTCAACGCGCGACGCGACGCACAACGTCTTCTCCGTCTCGTGCAGGCGAAACTGCCATGCGTTGCGGCGTGAGAATCAAGCAGCGAGGTTGTCAACGGAGAAACTTAGAAGGTGGCTCAGCAGAATCTACCAGCGAGCGCAAACCCTGTTGATGCGAAGAACGCATCGCGTCTGCGCATCGCCATCTTCGGCGGCTCCGGCTATGGCGGCGCAGAGCTTTTGCGCATCCTGCTTTTTCATTCCAACGTTGAGGTCGCGCTCGTCACGGCAAACGAGCACGCTGGGAAATCAATCGGTGATGTGCATCGCAATCTTTACGGGCTGACGAATTTACGTTTCGAGCGCGCGCCGGAAGATTTCGCCTCGCTCGCAAACTTTGACTGCATCTTTCTCGCGCTTCCACATGGACAGGCGATGGAGATCATCCCGCGTCTGCCGCATCACATGAAGGTGATAGATCTGTCAGGCGATTTCCGTCTGCGCGATGCGGCGGAGTTTGAACGCTACTACGGACAGCCGCACACCGCGTTTGAGTTACAAAGCAACTTCGTTTACGGCTTGACTGAAACGAACAGAGTGGCAATCACGAGCGCGCAGTTCATCAGCAACCCCGGCTGCTTTGCCGCGGCCACATCGCTCGGCTTAGCACCGCTTGTCGCACTGAACGTTCTAACGGGCCGCGTCGTTGTCGATGCAAAAACCGGCTCCTCCGGTTCGGGCGCAAAGCCTGCGGCCAATACGCATCATCCGCAACGCATGAACTCGTTCTACGCCTACAAACCGTTCGCACACCAACATGTGCCGGAGATCGAACAACACTTGCGCACGGTCGGCGACTGGA
>JACCTF010000732.1 GCA_013812565.1 Pyrinomonadaceae bacterium
ATCCGGGCGCGATCATCGGGTTTGGCGGTCAACTACCGCCGTCGCTGGCGCAGAAGCTTGACATCGGCAACGATGAAATCTCCCGGTCGATATCTTCTATCAAACAGCTTTACGGTTCGGTCGGGACTACAACTAAAGGCTTTGAGATGCTTACCGTTTTGCGCACTGGGGATGCAAGCGAAGCGCGCTCGCTGAGCGATAATCTCGGGGCGTTGAAACAGTTCGCTCCTTTTCTCGTCGGGCAACTCTCCGGAAGTCGTGCGCGGCTGGCCCAAAGCGCGCTTGAAACTTTGAGGGTGACGACGCAAGGTGCCGAGACTCAGATTCGCTTTGAAGTTCCGCAGACGGATATTGCAACGCTTGTCCGCGGCAACTAACCCGATAGTCACAAACCGTTAAGAACACTGGCTCTCTCAGAGCGCGGGACAGAGAATACGGCGAAGGCGGCCCTTGCAATCAACGCAAGCGGCTGCCTTCGCTTTTCTGCTAAACTTCCCCCGTTTGCAAAAAGTTTTCTCGCAGGGTTGGAGCATCCTCGATGCCGATTATGGACACTTAGCTTCGGCTACTGAATTTATAAAAGGGTGGACAAAGGATGATGAACAAGAAGATTTACACTTCGCTTCTCGCGCTCGGCTTCATGCTGATGCTGATTGTTTCATCCAGCGGATGGACGAAGCGCGCAACTGCCATACCCGTCGCTGCGCCAAGCGCTGGCGATGATGCATTGATGGCGCTTCCCGCCTCGGATGCCGTCATGTTTGTTGACGTTCAACGCCTACTATCAGAAGTCATGCCGCGCATCCTCGTTAACCATCCGGCGCTGCTTGCCAAAGTGAACTCGCAAATAGATCAGTTGAAAGAGAGTACCGGCGTTGACGTGCGCCTCTTCGACCATATTGCCATCGGCATGAGGTTCACCAACACGCCAAAGAAGGTTGAAGAAACGACGAACACACCCCGTAAAGAGTCACATTCACACAAAACGGATTCGTCAGTGAGCACCACCGCAGCGAACTTCGTTTCCGTGATACGTGGACGCTTTGATTCAAACGCAGTTATCGCTGCCGGCCTGAACAAGGCGAAAGCTAGAGGTCAGACGCAGACGCAGGTACAGATGCACGGTGGAAAGACGATCTACACCGATAGCGCATCAAGAGGCGCTGTGGCGGTCGCGGCAATAGATGCAAATATGATTGCGGTTGGTGACATGGAAAGTGTCCGCGCGGCGATTGACGCAAGCACCGGAGGCGGGCGTGTGGATGCTGAACTGGCAGCGCTCGCGAGGCGAAACTCAAGCGCCCTTCTTGGATTCAGTGGAAATGTCCCGGCATTGTTGCTGCAACAGTTTGGCGTCGGAGGAGACGAGTGGAGCAGCGCTTTTGCCGCGATCAGGCAAGTATATGGCTCGATGAGCGCGACCGAGAAGAATGGCGAGATGATCCTTCGGCTGCGCACTGAAACCGCCGATCAAGCCCAGGCCATCACTGAAAAGCTTGCAGTCCTTAAACAACTTATCAGCTCTCACCGAGCGCCGGTGCCCTTCACTGAAGCGGACGTTTCGCCGAAGAACGTGATCCGCGGAGAACCGCGCGGTGATAGTGCTCAGAGTACGCAATATCATTCAGCAGAGGGGGCTAACATTCTGCTGCCCGGCGTGGGTCTCATCGTGTCAGGGAAACTGTTTGAGAAGCTGCGTGATCTGAACATCACGACGGAAGGCAACGAGGTACAAATCAAGCTTGAACAAAATCTCGCAGATTTTTTGCCTTCGATTAATGGTTCGTCAAGATGAAGTTTGAAGCACCGCCTACAAAAGAGGGCCGCTTGTGATCAGACAAGCGGCCCTCTTTATTTCTCTACCAAAATATCTGACTGTGAAATTGAATAACTTCTGTCACCGCATCATTGGCCCGTCGGAACGGGAGCGCGTCGTGTCGGGAGAGATGGCGGCGCGGCAAAGGGCACGGTGTCTTCTGATACTTTGGCGAGCACGTCATCGTAGATTTTGATGTCGCCGCCGCGTTCACGTTTGGCTCGCACCGTTGCCAGGTAGTCTTCAAAGACTTCGTTGCGGCGCGCTTCGAGTGCGCTTTCCATGAGTTGTTCACGCTGCTTGGCAAACTCCACAAGATCGGTTTCGGTTCGTTTGGTAACTCCAACTACCACCCATGAATCACCGATTTTAATCGGCGTCTTTGCCACTTCACCGGCTTGCAGATTGAGAATGCTCTCGTCGGCTGCCGGGCTGGTCCCGGCTTCGCCGAGCGGTGCGCCGAGTTTGTAGGCTGCGCTGGTCTGCGCTTCAAGGCCGAGTCGTTCTGCGGCGGCTTTCAGGTCTCCGGCTGAGTTTGCGTTTGCTGCGAGGTCGCGCGCCGTCTGCTCTAGTTGCGTGCGTGCGCGTTCTTCGCGCAACCCTTGGGCCACTTTATCTTTTACTTCGTCTAAATCCGGGATACGCGGATCGCGTTTTTCAACTAACATCGGAACGGCGAACCCGCCTTTGATGGCGACGCGCTCGCCGGTGTCGTTCGGGTTGTTGAGCGGCTCGATGGCCTGCTCAAACTCCGGCGAGCTGCCGATGTTTGGAACATCATCGCCGGGTTTGACAAAGCCGGTTTCGCGCACCATCTCGTTCGGATTCATGTTGACTTCGGCAGCCAAACCTTGGGCCACCCGCTGCGGATCTTTCGTTTCTTTTAATTGCTCGGCAGCCTTGGCCGCAACGCCCGCGGCCGCGGCATACGCGCGCCGGTTGCGCAAGGAAACAAGAAGTTCCTGGCGCGCGTCTTCAAAGGTCTTCGGCACCGCTTCGCCGCGTCGAAAAATATAGTAAGCGGTGCCGTACTTGATCGGCTCTGAAACCTGGCTTGGTTCCATGGTGAGCGTCTGCTGCAACGGATCATCGGGTTTGTTGGGGTTGCGCCGGACGATGCTGGAAAGCTGACCCCCCGAGCGCGCTGTCGCCGCGTCTTCCGAGTTGCCGCGCGCCAGTTCGGCGAACGCTTCTTCGGTGGCCTTCCCATCTCGGCCGTTGTCGGTACGCGCTCGCCTCACTAAATCTTCGGCTTTCGTGCGCACCTGATCATCAAGGTCAGGGCGCGCTACTTTGAGCACAATCTGCTGCACGCGAACGCCCGCCTGCTTGTTCTCCGGCGAAAGCTTCTCATATTCGGCGCGCAGTTCTTCGTCGGAGATTTGTAGCTTTTCACCGACCTTGGCTTGATCAATAAAGATGTAACGAACATTTCGCTGCGGTTCGAGAATGCGGAAATCAGTTTTGTGCTGATCGTAGTAGGCGCGCAAGTCCTCGTCGGAGAACCCGACCTTCGTCGCTAACTTGGCGACTGTGATCGGCGCATAAACGATGTCGAACGAGGTGTTGCGGCGCTTGTAATCTTCCAGGACTTCTTCCTCCGAGATTTGCACGCCGGCCGTGACGTAAGCTTGCAGCTTTTCGGCAGCGATTGAGTCGCGCATCTGCCGCTCGAACGGCTCGACGCCACCGTACTGGGCACTCACCGCTTGCTTGTAACGCTCAAAGCCGTTCTTTCCCTGAAGCATTGTTGAGAACTCGCGGCGGATTCTTTGAGCAACTTCCGCATCGGAGGCGGCGAGGCCGAGTCGTGCAGCTTCCTGGGCGACGAGGCGATTGCTGACCAGCCCCCTGAGCAGCAGTTGATCGTTCGGCGGCGGCATGTAATTCTGTCCGCCGAACATCTGCTGCATCTGTTGCATCCTGGCTAGGTAGTTGTTGCGCGCCGTGGTGAAGTCACCGACCGTGACATCTTCGCGGCCAACGCGGGCTAAGGTCTCGGTACTATTGGCGGGCGTGGCGAGGGCGCTGTTGGGCGTCGGCGCAAAGAAGAAGACCAAACTGACAACCATCAATAACGCGAACAGAATGATGATCAAACTGCGCGTGCGCTCCAAACGGCTTAATTGTTTTAGCATGATCGGAATCCTTAGAAAGCAGATATCGGATGTTAGATGTTAGAAGGTAAACTTGGTTGCTGGTACTAAAATTCCAGACCTTTGATTGCGGCGGATTGTAGCGGAGCCGCGCGCATGGTCGCAACCGGCGGGGTCGCGCGCTGAAGCTTGTGGGCGGGGCGCGCCGGTTAAATTTCTATTTGGCGGAGCCG
>JACCTF010000735.1 GCA_013812565.1 Pyrinomonadaceae bacterium
CCAAGGCTTCGTCGCCACCGACGATACTACATTCGCCCCGGGCAGTACGCCCTTTCTATACGACGCCCGTTACCCCGAATATGACTTTTTCGGTCAGGACACGTGGAAGCTGCGTCCGAACCTAACCCTCGATCTCGGTTTGCGCTGGGAGGTAAGGCTGTCGCCACGCGCCCCCAACGACATCGTTCTGCGGCCCGAGCAGCGACTAGCCGCAGGCGAACCGCCGACCAATTCGTTCCGCTTCGGCGAAGGGAAGCTGTACGACGACACTTACAAACAGTTCGCCCCGTCCGTTGGTTTCGCATGGGACCCGTTCGGTACGGGTAAAACTTCGGTTCGCGGCAACTACCGTCTCGCCTACGACCGTACCAACACTTTCGTCTTCTCGTCGTTCATTTTTCAGAGCGCGCCGGGTCTAACGCGCTCCGTCACCAACGAGAGTTTCGGCAGAAGCGGCGGCCTGCTACGTCAGGGCCTGCCGGTGCTCTCATCTAACGATGTGACGCCGCTGCAATTCCGCCAGCCCGCGCCCTTCTCGACCAACTCACTGACAGTGGTTGACCCCAACCTAACCTATCCACGGACGCACCAATACTCGATCAGCTTCCAGCGCGAGATTGGGCGGAAGATAGTGCTCGAAGTTAACTATATCGGTCGGCAGGGCCGGAACCTCTTCGGCGGCTACGACGCCAACCAGGTTGACATCACCAACAACGGGTTCATCAACGATTTTAACGAACTGCGAACGACCGGCAACAGCGCGCGCATTAACGCGTTGCTCGCCGGGGACGCTCGCCTTCAGTTAGTGAACGGCGTGCGGGAAACCGGCTCGCAGTTCCTCCGGCGTCAAACGCTGGCTGGCACTGTCACTCTCGCCGACGGGACAAGGACGAGCAACCTCGTCGCTGGTGGTGGCGTGGCGCACGCGGCCTTCCTCATCGCGCAGGGCGTGAGGAGCGGGACAACAAACTCCCCGAACATCGTCGCCAACGGCTTCAGCCCGTTCCTCTATCAACCGTATCCACAGTTCACCGGCGCGGTAAACGTGATCGACAGCAACGACCGCTCGCGCTACAACGCCCTCGAAATCCAGCTCAGCCGCCGGTTCTCGGACGGCCTCAGCTTCCAGGGCAGCTACACGCTCGCCAAGTCCGAAGACACGCGCTCGTTCGACCCGACTTTTGCCGTTGCTAATCGAGCGGCGTCTGGCGCTACAAACCCCGGTCAATCGGCGGCCAACACGCCGTTCGACATCCGCAACCGTGATTTGAACTACGCACGCTCGGACTTCGACCGGCGGCACGCCCTGCAAGGTTACGCCGTCTACGAACTACCGTTCGGGCAGGGCCGCCGCTTCGGGCGCGATTGGAACCGTGCCGCTGATTTCTTGCTCGGCGGCTTCCAGATCGCCAGCGTGGTGCGCTGGTACTCAGGTCGCCCGTTCACAATCTTCTCCGGTGCCAACACGCTGTCGCAGGTGGTGCAGACTCCGGCGAGTTGTCGCGACTGCTCGCCTGATCTGGGAAGCGTCGTGCTGGAGAACGGGCAGAACGCGTTCTTCGTTGCCGACCAGCGCTCGCGGTTCTTCGTGCCCGCGCCCGGCGAATTTAGCAACGTGGGGCGGAACTTCTTCACCGGCCCGCCGTTGTTCAACCTCGATATAACATTAGCCAAGCGCTTCCGGTTCGATGAGACGCGCAACCTCGAACTACGTCTCGAAGCGCAGAACGCGACTAACACGCCGGCGTTTACTGTCGCCGACGCGAACCTGGTTCTGACCAGCACTAACTTCGGGCAGGTGTTCGGCTCGACGGTCCCAGGCACGTTGTCGCGTAAGGTGCAGATCGCCGCGAAGTTCAACTTCTGAAACCGGCATGCGCGGTCGCTTCACGAAAATATGGGGCGACCGCGCGTGCGCATAACTCGACGCTCATGAAGATTCCTTTCCGCTTTACTCTTACGTTATTTGTGACGCTTTCAACGGCGTTACTGATCGCGTCGGCCCTTGGCTTCATCTCGTTGCGCGCTCAACAATCGACTCAGACGGCTTCAGCGCCGTTATACGATTTGATTGTCACAAACGCGCGCATCGTTGACGGCACCGGCAATCCGTGGTTCCGCGCTGATGTCGCAATCAAAGACGGACGCATCGCGCGCATTGGCCGCATTGATCCAAAGCAGGGACGCACGAGCATTGATGCCAAGAATCAAATCGTCGCGCCCGGCTTCATCGATGTTCACGCGCACGTTGAATCAATTTACGAATTGCCGGAGGCCGAAAACTTTGTGCGGATGGGTGTCACGTCGCTCGTCACCGGCAACTGTGGTTTTTCGGAGACGGACGTCGCGGAGTTTCTTGGACGCAGCAAGGATAAGCCTTTGGCCGTCAACCTGGCGACGCTTGTTGCGCATGGCGCGGTGCGTCGCAAGGTGATGAATCAGGAGAACCGCGCACCTACACCCGAAGAACAAAAGCAGATGGAAGCCCTCGTTGAGCAAGCGATGAAGGATGGCGCAGTCGGCCTCTCGACGGGTCTTATCTACGTGCCGGGTACATACGCGAAGACTGATGAGGTGGTTAAGCTCGCGCGTGTGGCCGCCGCTCACGGGGGCGTTTATGCAACGCACATGCGCGCCGAAGGCAACGGCGTGATGGAAGCGATTCGCGAGTCAATTCAGATCGGCGAACAAGCACAGATTCCTGTGGACATCTCGCACTTCAAGATCAGCAGCAAAAAACTGTGGGGCAAAAGTTCCGAGACAATCGGCCTCATCCATGAAGCTCGCGGACGAGGTTTAAGCGTCACTGTGGATCAGTATGTTTACACCGCGTCTTCAACTTCGCTCGATTCGCTGCTGCCGAGTTGGGCGCTCGCCGGAGGCCGCACGCAAGGCAAGACGAGGCTCGCCGACCCCACACAGCGCGAACGTGTCGCGCGTGAGATGAAGGACACTCTGAAACAGAGCGGCTTCAAGGATTTCGCTTACGCCGTCGTCGCTGGTTACGAACCGAACCCCGCGTACAACGGACAATCAATCCGTGAGATCGCTAAAACGGCGCGCGGCAAAGACAATCTCGATGCGCAGCTTGAACAGATTTTCGAGATGTACGCCGCGGGCGGAGCCGGAATGATCTACCACAAGATGAGCGAAGACGACGTGAAAGCGATTATGCGCGAGCCGTGGACGATGATCGCCTCCGATAGCGGCGTGCGTCGCTTCGGCGAAGGCGTGCCGCATCCACGTGGCTATGGCAACAACGCGCGCGTGCTCGGTCGCTACGTCCGTGAGTTGCGTTTGCTCTCGCTTGAAGACGCCGTGCGTAAAATGACTTCGCTGCCCGCGCAAACTTTTAATCTAGGCAACCGCGGCCTTGTCCGCGAAGGCTTTGCAGCTGATCTGGTCATCTTCGATGAGAACACGATCAGCGACCGCGCGACCTTCGAGCAGCC
>JACCTF010000775.1 GCA_013812565.1 Pyrinomonadaceae bacterium
TGATTGCGGATTTGGGATTGCGGAATGCGGATTGAAAACAGGTTTTGGTTTACTAATCCGCATTCCGAACTCTGCAATCCGCAAACGTAAGGAGCGTGAGCGACGAATGATCTGTCCTTCGTGTAGTCATGACAATATAGAGGGTTCTGATCGTTGCGGGAACTGCATGAAGCCGTTGCGCAATTTGGATGTACCGATCGCAGATGCAACGCAAGGGTTAGCGCGTTCAGTGATGGAGAATGATCTTGCTCAAGTAAAGCAGGAAGAGATTTTAACGGCGCACCCGGATGAACCCGTGCTGGATGTAATTGAGCGCATGAAGCAGGCTAATCGAGGTTGCGTGCTGGTACTTGACGGTGACAACCTAGCCGGCATCTTCACGAAACGCGAGGTGTTGCGCAAAGTGGCGGGCGAGCGCGTACAAGAAGCGGCAAAGGTTCCGGTCAGCGAGTTGATGACCCCTAAGCCGGAGACGCTGCGGGAAACGGATTCAGTCGCTACTGCTTTCAACCGGATGGCGCTCGGCCGCTACACACATGTGCCGGTAGAGAAAACGGATGGCACGTACACGGTTATTGCTGCCGACGATTTACTGAAGTACATTGCGCAAGAAGATTGGTGAAAGCAAAGATCAATTCCCTTCTTTTATCTCAGGTCGTAAAAGCTCTCCATCATAGACTGCCTCAAGTGTTTTGCTCATCATAGCCTCCGGGGACTTTAAATTACTCTAAACGTTGGGTTGCGCCTGACCCAGCTTCACAGTGATATAGAAATCCGACATGTGTCCGGCTCAATATGCGCCGTGGCTGGGACCGGCCACAACTTTCCTCTACTATGGTGCGCATATTTGCTGCTTCGACTCAACGGCATCCAATTTGTTACGCCTGACTAGCTATGACCTCACAGAAGCGTTCTGTCGTCTTGATCTCGAACCCGCAAGCCGGGCGCACGGGCGCGCGTCGTGTTGATGCCGTGCTGCGCTTTTGCCGACACTTGAAGAAGCGCGGCGTTGAAGTTGAAGTGATGAACACAACCGGGCCGGGCGATGCCGCCTGTTTAGCGAAGCAGGCTGTGAGCGAAGGCTGGCGCGAGGTGATTGTTTCCGGCGGAGACGGCACGATCAATGAAGCTTTGCAAGGTTTAGTTGGAACCGATGCGCGGCTTGCTATTTGGCCGCGCGGCACAGCCAACGTCTTGGCGCGTGAACTCCGTCTGCCTTTTAACATTGAAGCGTTGGCTGAAGTGATTGCACAAGGGAAGACGCGCCGTATCTCCGTCGGCTGTGCTACGGCAGAGCGCACGGGCGAAGAACGTTACTTTTTTCTGATGGCCGGAGTGGGGCTTGATGCGTCGATTGTGCATCGCGTGCCGCCACGCTTGAAGAAGCTGATCGGCGAGGCTGCTTTTTGGTACTCAGGGCTTGGACATTTAGCCGACTGGGAACCCGCGCCGTTCAGCGTCGAGGTAGAGGGTTCAACTTTTCCGGCAACTTTTGCCGCCTTCGGCAAAGCGCCTCGCTATGGCGGCCGCCTTGCGATTACACCACGCGCGCGCCTGGATCAAACCGAATTCGAGATATGCATTGTGGATTCGATCAGCCGATTGCATTACCTCTATCTGCTCTCCCATGCGATGCGCAATGGCGTCGCTGAGAATGCGACCGGCGTACGCTTTATCCGCACTCGACGCGCACGCGCTGAAGGCTCCGCATTGGTTCAGGTTGACGGCGAACTGATCGGGCAGCTTCCGATGACGTTCGAGATGACCACACACAGCATCGAAGTCGTTGCCGCATTTTAGATTTGCGATTGCCGATCTGAGGTTGAAAGAAGACAAAGGTTTCTATCCGCTTTCAATCGCAAATCGAAAATTCTTAGCGGGGTTGGCCGTTCAACCATGCGGCCCGTGCCGCGCGTGCTTCGGGTGAAGCTTTCGGGTCTTCTTCGATGCGATAGTCGCTCAAGCTCTGCACGTCTTCTCCTTCAGGCGCGCTGGTGGTCTTGTCCGGCTCGCCCCGCGGTCTTCGCACCAGCCGTAAGCCAACATATGCGAACGCTTCATCGTATGGCGGGGTTTCAACGCTGCGCACATAGCGCGAGAAGAAATCCTGTAAGTCTGCACCCGCTACTTCCGAGGTCACGCGAGCAAAATCCTCATTCGTGTAGCCGCGCCCGCGCAGGTAGTACGTCGCGTTTGGACTTCGCAAATAAAACTCTTCATACATCCTCCGCATCACGTCATCGAGCGAGCGCGCTCCTTTCGTCTTGCCGCGAATCAGCAGATCAAGGACAAGGCCGAGAAGTTCGCCTTTCAGGTAGTAGCTGACGGCGGTGCGTGCGAGATTCGTGCGCTGCCCGTGCGGCGTGCGGTCAATGAAAGAGGCGATTACTGAAGCTTCTTCCGCGCTTATCAAACGACTGCCGGGAGCGTTTTCAACTTGCGTGATGGTCTCACTAAAAGCATCGATCAGTTTTTCATCAGTCCACACCTTAGCGCGTCTGAGCATCAAGTACCCGTAGTAGTTCGTGATGCCTTCGGCGATCCATAAGGCGCGGGTGTTCACGGGTCTGGTGAAATCCCAGGGGCCAAGTTCTGCGGGTCTGAGTCGTTTGACATTCCACACGTGAAAGAATTCGTGGGCAACAGTACCAAGCGTGTCCTCATAGACGCCCGACGCAGCGAGCGCGTTCGTCTCAATGATCTGCGTCGAGGTGAGGTGCTCCATCCCGTCGCCGCCCGATTCGTTGTTCGGTGCGAAGTGAAGCAGGAAAGTGTAGCGGTCAAAATCAGGCCCGCCCCACATCTCGGTTTCGGCGCGCACGATCTTTTCAATATCACGAACAAGCTGCGGACGTTTGCCTCCCTCGTCCGCGAATGAATGAACGACGACGCGGTATGTTTTGCCATCAACTTTGAATTGGTCCATTGTCCAATCGGGTGCAATCTCAGTCGGCGTGTCGATCAGGATGTCATAGTTCGGGAACTGCCACTCCTGTTGATCAAGGGCGTCCATTCGCCCGTTGATGATGCGCCATTCTTTCGCGGGTGGCGTGATCTTTAGCCGCACCGAATCTTGTTTATGATCGACGATGTACATAAAGACGGCTGCGCCGTTGAAGTTTGCATGTCGTTCGTCGAGTTGCGAGAAGGTTCCTGAAAGATTGTCGGCAAAAATTTTATAACTGACTCTGACAGCTTGTGATTTGCGCATATGCACGCGCCATGTCTGCGTGTCCAGGCGGGTCACAAGGGCACTCACAGCTTCACATTTGACCTTGAAAGTTTGGCAGATTCCACCGCGAAACTCCTGCACATTCTTTGCAAAGTCATAGACGGCGTAGCGACCGGGCGACCATCGCGGCATTTGAAAATCCATGAACTCCACCGGCCCCCCTGCTTCGACTTCTATCTCCACTTCAAAGAGATGCGATTCAGGACGAGGCATGCTCAGCCGGTACGTGATGCGGTAAGGTATCTGTGCTGCTTGTGGCGGGGCTGCCGTCTGCAACGGTGTTTGACCAAAAGCCGTTACGACGCACAAACAAAGAATAAGAACAGCGCTTATGTGTAGGCGCATACCCGTATGAATAATCATCAAAGGCTCCAGAGAATTCGAGATCAACGTGGCAGAAGGCGCGACCGTGAGGGAGGGCGCATCTGAACGCCATAGCTTCCGCGCGGGCTTCTGCCACGCTCGCCCTTGATTGAGCCACTACTAAGAAATACTGATTATCAACTGTCAAAACACAAATAGCAAAACTCGCCCGTTGTCCTTGACGCTTCAAGATGCGGTTCGTTAGTTTATTTTTCAACAGATAAAACATTACGTTCGGATTCCGCTTAACCCGGCTTCTTATGTCTGACACCAACAAGACTGAACGTCTCTACTACAGCGATTCGCATCTGACAGAATTTGAAGCGCGTGTCACCTCTGTCACTACTACTGAAGATGGTCGTACTGCCGTCACGCTCGACCGCACAGCTTTCTACCCGACGGGCGGCGGTCAGCCGCACGACACCGGCACGCTCGGTGAAGCGCGCATCGTTGACTGCATCAATCAAGAAGATGAAGTATTCCACATCATCGAAGAACAGATCCCACAGAAGGATCAAACAGTAGTGGGCAACGTGGACTGGCCGCGCCGTTTGGATCACATTCAACAGCACACCGGCCAGCACATCCTGTCGCGCGTCTTTGTCGAACTCTTCAGGGCTGAGACGCACGGCTTCCGTTTGCTGGAACGCTACTCTGAGATTGATGTTCAACTTGACGATCCATCCGATGAGCGCATCGAGCAAGCCGTTGGTGAAGCAAACCGCATCATCTGGCAGAACCGATTAGTGCGCATTCATCACAACATCACAGCGGAGGCGGCGGCACGCCTTCCACTGTTGCGCCAGAGGTTTGCGCGTGAAGGTTCCATGCGCATCATCGAGATCGAAGATTTTGACATGAACCCGTGCGGCGGCACACATGCGCGGCAGACCGGCGAAGTCGGCCTAATCGCGGTGCGTTCGTGGGAGCGCGCCAAGGGCATGACGCGCCTTGAGTTTGTCGCCGGAGAGCGTGCGCTCACGGATTACAAAGAGGTCAATCGGACAGCGCGCAGCATCGCGCGGGTCTTTAGCGTTGGACGCGACGAAGCTACCGCTTCAGTTCTGCGCCTCGTCGAAGAGCACAAATCGTTGTCACGCCGCGTGCGGTCGTTGGAGGAAGCGGGAGCGCGAGTGGAAGCCGACGCGCTACTTGCCGCCGCCATGCCGGACGCAAGCGGACTTCGCATCATCGCTCACACATTCACCGACCGCGATGCTGACGCTTTGAAATTCTTAGCCAACCAGATTGCGGCGCATCCACGCTCGATAGCGTTGCTTGGCACAACGGTTGGCGCGGGCAATGAAGCGATGGCTCGTCTGGTCTTCGCCCGCGCTGCGGACGCGCCGGGTGACATGAATCTGCTGATGCGTGAAGCATGCTTGATGGTTGAAGGACGCGGCGGAGGCCGGCCCGACCTCGCACAGGGCGGTGGGCCAAGAGTTGAACAACTTCAGGCGGCGATTCAGCATGCACTCTCGCTGCTGCCGAAATGAGGTGAGGATAAAGGCTGATGTCTGGAAGTTGAAACCAAGCCTCGCAGAGGCGACATCGGGTAGCCCAGCGCACCGCGCTGGGTATGAGCACCAATAAACAACAAGCCCTGTCAGGGCGAAATAAGAGGTCGGGGAAAGCTATGGCACAATCGCTATCTTCGATTCTCATCCACTTAATTTTCAACACGAAATTTCGTGAACGAGCGATACGTGTGGGATTGATAATATGCCGCCCATACAGGGCTTGGAGGAAAACCGCTTGTGATAACCCGGCGCGGTGCGCCGGGCTATTGAATGACGCCACTTCGTGGCTGGATAATGCTTGCAAAGAACTTGTGTAGATAGCAATGGATAAATCACTCTCGCTACAGTCAGTTGTCACTCCGGGACATGTTCAGAACTTGTTTTTGTTGAATTATATAACTTTGAATTTACCTTTCCGGGTATCTGGGCTACATACCGGAAGGCTACATGGCAAGCAGTGCTTGCGCGCTTGTACTGTCAACCGGCTTGGAAAAGAAATACCCTTGCCCGTATTCGCATGCCAGCTTCTTTAATTGGGCGAGTTGTTCGTAGGTTTCCACTCCTTCCGCTGTCACCTCCATCCCTAAGTTGTGCGCCAACTCTACAATCGTGCGCACGATCTCCCCCCGCTCTTCCCCACTCTCCATCCGTCCGACAAACTCCCGATCAATCTTTAGCACATCCACCGGATACTGGTGCAGGTTCGACAGCGATGAGCACCCCGTCCCGAAGTCGTCGATGTGCAGCTTCACTCCGATCTCACGCAGTGTCTCCAGCGTCTGCCGCGCCGCCTCCGCTTTCTCCATCACCGCACTTTCCGTGATCTCCAGATTCAAACTCCCGGCCGCCAGCCCGCCCTGCCCCAGCGCGCTTTCGACCTGCTCGACCAAGTCTCTTTGCGTAAACTGCTTGGCTGACAGATTGACGCTCATCGACAATGACAGATGTGGGTGTGTCTGCTGCTGCGGCCACTGCGGCTGCCATTGGCTCACCTGCCGACACGCTTCCTCGAGCACCCAGCGGCCAATCGGGATGATCAACCCGGTCTCCTCCGCCAGCGGGATGAACTCATCCGGCAGCACCAGCCCGCGCTCTGGATGCTGCCACCGCACCAGCGCCTCGAAACCCGTGATCCGGTTCGTCTCCAACGACACTATCGGTTGATAGTGCAACACGAATTCTTCGCGCTCGACCGCCAGCTTGAGGTCCGCCTCCAACTTCAACACAGCCATCACACGTTCGTGCATGCTCGGATCGAATATCTCATGTCGCCCCGGTCCCACTGACTTGGCCCGATACATCGCTGTATCAGCATCACGCAAGACTTCTTCCGGCTGACTGTAACCATGTGTCGAGAGTGCGATGCCGATACTGGCCGTGGTCGAGACATCATGTCTATCGAGCTGAAAAGGCAGACGCAGCTCATCGTGTATGCGATTAGCTACCCGCGTCGCATCGCTGATGGTGTGGATGTTGTTGAGCAGGATCGTGAATTCGTCGCCACCTAGTCGGGCGATGACATCTTCTGGGCGCAGTGTGGTCTCCAGCTTGCGCGCCGTGGCCGCGAGCAACTGATCACCGACGATATGGCCGAAGCTATCGTTGATGCTCTTGAAGCGATCAAGATCAACGAACAGCACGGCAAACAGATATTTCTCGTAGCGCTCGCTATAGGCAATCGCTCGATTCAAATGTTCGATGAACAAGGCGCGGTTGGGTAAGCCGGTCAAAGCATCGTGAAACGCGTCATGGGTGATGCGCTCCTCGGTTGCTTTGCGTTCAGTGATGTCACGCATTATCTTCGAGAAGCCGTGGAGGCCACCCTTCTCGTCGTGCAATGACTCAACCACGCCGCTGACCCAGAACCGTGTGCCGTCACGACGCATTTGCCAACGCTCGCTCTCCGCCCGGCCTTCCGTCGCCGCCGTCTTCAGTTCTTGATCGGGCACACCCTGCTCGGTGTCTTCGAGCG
>JACCTF010000820.1 GCA_013812565.1 Pyrinomonadaceae bacterium
CATACGCCTTGCGCCACACGCTGCGCCCGCGCCGGGCGACGAGGACGACGGCCCCCGGCGTTTCGCCCTTCGCAATCGCTTGCTGAATCACCCCATCCATCTGCGCCAGACGCTCAGCAGACATTCCGACGGCGGCGGGCGAAGCTGTCGGCAAAGTTGCTGCGAATGTTTGTGCCGTAAGCGCAAGCAGCAGGAAGGTGGCTGTGATTTTGGAGAACATTGTTGATAACATTGAAGGGACGTTTCTAATCATAGCGCTAATTACTTGATCAACACCCTTGCTGTTTGGATAGCATCCTGGTCATAGCTTGAACTCCAGAATTGAGTAGGTTGCACAAATACCTCTAGCCTAAAAAGTAGATAGTTTGCCTCAAAGATGAAAAGCCGCGCTTGATAGAGCGCGGCTATATCTGCTGTGTTTCATGGGTTCCTAAGATACTAGCCTGTGCGAGATACATTTATAGGATAGTCTGCTATTTCACGCCACTGATCACCTTGACTTGCTTCACGTAATGACAATTTTAATGAGCATTGGCCTGGTGGGGCAATAGGGAAACCAAAGATGCTAACTATATTTCGTTGTGTCCCCGCCATAAGCCGAAAATCTATAAGGCTCTCTGTTGCGACCTCTCCATTTGGTAAGACTAACTGCGTACGTTGTTGATATAACTTTCCTTCATCTTCAGCCGTCCGACGCCACAGAGAAAATATTGACCACCTCATTGGAACGTGTGTCTCAGGCGGCAACTCTGTTACTGCTACAGGAATATTTATAGTTACGGTTTCAAGAATAGAGATCAATGAGGGCGAGTTGTCCTCTTGACTGAGAATTACCTTGTCGCAAGGAGCAAACATAAGAATATTTGGCATATCTAACCCCTCATACCCTGGCTTCTATCCTTGAGTTTGACGAGGTTTCCGATTGAACGTAAACATGCGTCATCCCGCTACGATAGACGGGTGCTGCCAATCTTAATTCCTGCGTACTACTCTGTGTATTTTGAGTCTTGACTTTATGACCATAACCAGCACGTAGAAGCTGTACATAAGGATTCCAGTAAGGAGGTGGCCGGGTGGCTTGACTAAACCAAGGCGCGCCGGCGGAAAGCCATGAATCGCGCAGTTCTGCGTGACTAACCTCGGAGTCATCATTCTCAAACTCTGTCCCACAGCAAGGACATATGTAGTAATCCTCTGGGGGCTTAGTCAGTTTGCTATAGCCACATACGGGACACGTGTATTTCATTTTGTGCATTGCTCCTGGAAGTAGCGTATTCCCCTGCTGGGCTTGAAGTATGTCCCAACATAGTTACCCGTGTGAAGAACACCAAATTCGTTAGTAACAGGATTGTATCGCAAGACAGCCCCGTCTCGCCTCCTCCTACACTCCTGAGTGTTTGCATTCTTGGGTCCTCCGCAGAAAGCATCGGCAAGTGCTTCGTAGTCCTCTTCTTTTGAAACGCTAAATTCGGCTCTGTGTTTGAGAAAGTGGTCGGTCAGATCTGCCGGAGTCTCAAAGCCACTGGTAAACGGCACAGCATATGCCCTCTACATATATCGTCATTATGGATAGCAAACATTAACGGTTTTACGGAGAGTAGCGGCCTGAATAGTGGCTGTCAACATGAGATTATAGTCTCCTTATGTCATTAGCTGCTACTTGCTCGTAGCCTTTTCTCGGCTTCCCGCATTAACAGCTTTTAGCTGAATACCGCTGCCGCGTTCGTAGAGAGACGGCAACGTGATCGGCAGTTTCCCGGTGACATCAATCTCTCCCAACACGGCGCTGGCTGCCGCTCGCTGCAAACTCGGCATGTCGCCATAAGCCACAAGATATGTGTGCATGTTTGGAAAGCTTTGCAGCAGATAAGGATTGCCGAAGCTGATGCCGATGACTGGCGCTTTGCGATTAAGCAACGCTGTGAGTGCACGCGCGCCGGGTTCAGGCAAACCGACGCTGTTAGATTGCCCTGAACGCACGCGGCCATAGAGCGAAGCGATGACTAGATTCGCTCCTTGCGCATGTTCAATCGCTTTCTGAACTTCCGTTTCAGTTGAACGTTCATCAAGCACCACGGTTTCAACCGGATGATTCGCGCCTCTCATTGCAGCAACAAAAGTTTCTGCGACCGAGAGACGATCCTCACCGTTGGTGATTGCCAGATTGAAGATGCGTGCATCGGCAGGCAGCTTGCTCGCGGGCATTAGTTTCGCATCATCGCGCACCAAAGTAATCGCATGATCGGCAATCTCCTGCGCAAGCGTCAATGCTTCGCGGTTGCCGACGATTGCGTCTATCTGGTCAAGCGGAGCGATGCGCTGCACGACGAGTCCAAGATCATAC
>JACCTF010000837.1 GCA_013812565.1 Pyrinomonadaceae bacterium
GGCCGGGACAAGATCAAACACCCACTTTTGCGTTGCACTGCATAGCACGTCGATACGGGTGGTGTCTTTCTTCGCCGACTTTAACAAGATCAAAGCGATTGCACGCACCGGCACGGCAACTTATCCGGCGGTCTTTCATTTGGTCGTAGAGTATTCAATGCAAGTACGGCCAGGTGTGAATGTCGTTTGTAAGGACAACCTAAACCCGCGCTACCGAAGCGTGCCCCCGTGCCACTTCACCAGAAACCCGCGCCGACTTGCGTCCCCAGGCGCACCACCCGTAATTGGCGCGCACCCCACTCGCTTCCAAACCAGCACGCTGGAGCCACGCTTCGACTTCCTGTTTCGTATAACGATTCTCAATCGGCGCAGAGAAGCGATCAAGCTGATCGTTGACGCACACGCGAAACGGATAATGCGCATACTGTTTCATCGGTATTCGTTCAGCAACTCGCCCAAGACCGGGAATGCGGCTCAGCACTTGATAAGGCCACACAAAGAACCCGAAAGCCACACACGCCGCCGGGTAAGACAAGGCGTAAGTGACTTTATGCGGAAGCCGTGTCGTCACTTGGCGCATAGCCGTCACTGCCGTCAACAGCGAACGCTTCAAGGGTTGATTCTCAGGTTTCCAGTAGAGATATATTTGAATCTCTCCACCCGGCTTCAAGAATCGCAGCAGGTTACGAAACGCCGCTTCGGGGTCGGGCAGATGATGCAGCACACCGATTGAGTAGATGAAATCGAAACTCTCCGTTTCAAACGGCAACTGATATAAGTCGGCCTGGACGACATGTACGTTGTCGCGAGCAGCGGTGTTGCGCCGTGCCACCTCGACGGCCGGGCCAAGATCAACGGCCCAGACATCCGCACCATATGTCGCCGCATAATATGCATGACGACCGCTGCCGCAACCCGCATCCAAAACGCGCTTACCCTGAAAGAACTCAGGTTTGTGCGGCCGCATATACTCCCTGAAATTATTCTCCCACTCGCTATACATCTCTGAGAAGCGACTCCACTCAAACCCGAAGCTCTCTGCCGTCGCAACTTGTCGAGCATCATTTCCGCTGGCCTTGCCGCCACCCATCAACGCTTCACGCAGCGGTGAAAGCAGCAGGCGCGGAATGCCGTTAACCAACGGAAACTGCTCCGCGCACTTTCGACATTCAAGACTGCCTTCATCACGCAGCGAGTCTTCTCGGTCAACTGACAAACGCCCCTGACACCGAGGACAGCGCAACGCTTCGAGCATCTCCTCTATTCGTTGAGAGGCTAATTGAGACATAGCCAAACGGTTCCCTTTCAGAACTTGCATCTACGAAGCAAATTCCAACAAACGACGGTAAAGACGCCGGTATCTTTCACCACCAACTTTCTCAAGATCAAAACGGCGGCGCGCGCTCGCACGGCAACGCTCCGCAAGATTCCCCTCTCGTCGCAAAGCATCCACTTCGTCGAGCGCCCTTCGGTAAGCAACTTCGGTGCATTGCTCGATGACGACACCAACTTTGTCACCTTTTATAATCTCATCCAAATCGCCGATGCCCGCCGTTGAAATCACCGGAAGGCCGCTCGCCAGATACTCAGCGATCTTCGTTGGTGACGATGACAACTTAGAGTAGCAGGGTTTAATAAAAGAGATGGCAACGTCTGCCGCTTTCAGATAACGCGGCACATCTTTCGGGGCAACTTCCTTAACTAAATAATCCGTCTGGCTGATGCCTAACTCGTTCAAGCGTTGCACAATAGTTTCAGGTTGACTCTGCGTCAGGATCAGCGAAAAGGTCGTGGCATCCTGCTTGTGTGCAGTCGCTAAAAACTCCGCCATCTCATTTGTCAGATACCAACCGCCCAAAGCGCCGACATAAACTATGACGCGACGGTTAGTAAGATTTAATTCGCGTCGCACATCCTCACGCGAGATGTTCTCAAACAACTGAAACCGTTTTGGATCAACGCAACAAGGAATGACTTCAACGGGCCTCCCCGATGAATCTGCATCCGTGTATCCTGGAAAAAGAATATTACGCGCTCGCTCAGTTAACACGACAAAGGCATCCGCCGCCACAAAGAGGCGCTTCTCCGCGAGTTTGGTTCCGCGGTAGAGATACCCACCGGCGGGCCACACCCCGGCATCCGTATATTCCTCCGGCATGAACCCACGAATATCAAAGACTATCTGTGCACCGATGCGTCGCTTGACGAGCGTCGCCATTGCTGCGGGAACGTGTCCGCGCGCGTGCAGCACATCAATCT
>JACCTF010000876.1 GCA_013812565.1 Pyrinomonadaceae bacterium
ATTCCGCATACCGCGGCGAAGGCACCCTCGCGGCTGTGGCGCAATGGGCTGAGGAGGGCAAAGCGCACGACCCCGGCGGTCAGCGCGCAGCCTTCATCGAACTGGTTCAAAAAGCGCGGAGGCTGGCGCTGTAGCTGCACCTCAGCGCGCAAACGCGCGCTTCCAAGTGTAACCGGCTGCGGGCCAGATCGCCACCAGCACAGCCATGAACGACGCCCCCGCGATCGGCTGATCGACCCAACGTCCAAACGCAGGAGATCTGTCGATCATCGTCATCGCGAAACCAGCCGCGACGGCAGTGAACCCCGCGCCAACGGCAAATCCAAAGAAGCGATTTGCGAGAATACTCGCGTCACTCCGGCGTGTGCCGAGCCACGCTGCGAGCAGAGATACGAGTCCACCGATCGCCGCAAGAGCTAAAAGCCCCAGCGTCGCAAGGAGCACCATCGCTCCCGGTGGAAACAAGCCGACGTCGCTCATCGATGTGTGGCGGCATTCGCGTGAACGCGGGAATCGGCGGCAGTGCGACACGATTTGCAGTTTGTTCGAGCTGCGGCCGAGTTCAATCGCACTGATACAGCACTTTAATGCGGCACCCTGCAATCGGTTAAACGTTCAGAAACGAAGGAATCAGGAGATCACCCACGATATGGTACACAAACGACTACTGACATTACTCGGCGTTCTGCTGCTTTGCATCACCCAGAGCGGAACCTTGCACGCGCAAAAGAAAAAAAAGGGCGGCGGCGGCGACGGAGCACAGGCCCATGCGGAAAAGGCAATCGAGCTGGCGCAAAAGGGCGCCTACGAGGAAGCGATCACGGAATGCACGCTGGCGATCGAGGCGAGCAGTAAAGAATTTTGGCTCTACAATAATCGCGGCAAACTGCTGACCACCGTGAAGCGGTATCCCGAGGCAATCGCTGACTTCACGAAGGCGATCGAACTCGCGCCAAAGGAGGATTATGTCGCCTATTCGGAGCGCGGAGGTGCGCTCACCGCTCAGAACCAATTGGAGCCGGCTCTGGCTGATCTGAACAAGGCGCTGGAGCTGAAACCAAACGATCCAATGACGCTCGAGCGTCGCGCGCTGATTTACCAAAAACAAAAGAACTTTCCGGCGGCGCTCGCAGACCTTGATAACGCGTTAAGCCAGGAAGCAAATAACGTCATTCGATTGAACCGCCGGGCCGATATTTACGCGGCGAACAATGAATGGGCAAAGGCGATCCCTGACCTTGAGGCGGTGCTCGCAGCAAAGCCGGATGATTTTACCGCGCAGGAGCGGCTGGATTTTGTTCGTGCCAAGGCCGCACCTCCCACTCCACCGCCGGCGCCGACAGCCACGCCGATTCCGAAACCAACGCCGAAGCCGCCGCTCGTCACGCGAACGAATGTATTTATCAGCATAGGTGCGTTGCTCCTACTCGGTGTGGTCGCCGTGATCATCGCGAAAATGATGATGACGCGCTCGGACGCCTGAAGCCGCGCGTCCAGCTCGAGGAAACATCTGAAACCAAATTATGAAATATAGTAAAGCTACAGTCGTTCGTTTAGTGGCGCTGGGGATCAGCGCCTCCACATTTGTCACCGCTGTGCGGGCGGAGAGTGACAGCGCTGCGGAGCATTCTCGGAATGCAATAGAACTCGCTAAAAAGAAGGACTACGCGGGCGCCGCCGAGGAATTCACGAAGGCCGTCGAAGCAGAGCCGAGCGACGCTAAGAACTACACGAATCGCGGAAGGGCCTACCGCGCGGCAGGGAAATTGGCCGAAGCGGAAGCGGACTTCACAAAGGTGATCGAGATGAATGAGGACGATGCTGATGCTTATAGCGAGCGCGGCAAAGTGAAGGTCTCAGCGAAAAACTGGGACGGAGCGATCGAAGACCTCAACAAAGCGGTCGAACTCGACGAAGACGACGTCGACACCTATCGCTTTCGTGCGTTCGCCTATCTGTCGAAGGGCGACTTGGACAAGGCGATCGAGGATTATTCGTCCGTGTTGAAGAAGAAGGACGACGATGCGGCTGCGCTCGAGCGTCGCGCGTTCGCGTATCGCAGCCTAAAGAAATACGACGAGGCGATCGATGACCTCACGAAAATCATCGACGACAAACCGAAAGACCCGGAGGCATATCGCGCGCGTGGCTATACCTACTCACTCGCGGGAAACAACGAGAAAGCGGAAGCCGATTACAAGATGGTGCTGAAGCTGAAGCCTGGTGACGCGGATGCCGAAACCGGGCTCAAGGCGGTGCAGGCGAAGCTTGGCGCTGGCAAGGGTGGTGACAAGGCCGCCCCGAGCCCTGCGGCGTCACCGGCCGCGCCGTAAAGCGCGACCACTCTTAACGCTGGCCGGCTGGGAAAAACGCGCGCCTGATGCTGGCGATCAGGTACTTGGAAACCGCCCGAAGGAGGGCGGAGCAGCAGCGGAAATTTCTTTGACACCCGAATCGCCGCTGCTAGCTTGCCGACGCTTTTTGCTGGCACGAAAAGGTCCCAAGGTCGCTCAAATTGCGAAGTTTGATGCGGCTCTGGGACTTTTATCTCTCTGGCGAGGAGTAAACCGGTTCGATGCGCTGCTCCGCAGGGAGACGCGGCGAGCAGCGAAATGACGAACAGCGGCCCACATAGCTCAGTTGGTAGAGCACGTCCTTGGTAAGGACGAGGTCACCGGTTCAATCCCGGTTGTGGGCTCCAGAGTGAGCTCGCGGCCGACCAAACAACCACCACAAAGACGTAGTTTAGTTCAGTAACAAACAAGGAGAATCGAGATGGCTAAGGACAAATTCGAACGCAATAAGCCGCACGTGAACGTCGGCACAATCGGTCACGTTGACCACGGCAAGACGACCCTCACCGCCGCAATCACCACCGTGCTGGCGAAGAAGGGTTTCGCCCAAGCGCGCGCCTACGATTCGATCGACGCAGCACCGGAAGAGAAAGAGCGCGGCATTACGATTTCAACCGCACACGTCGAGTATCAGAGCGACAAGCGCCACTACGCGCACGTCGATTGCCCCGGCCACGCCGATTATGTGAAGAACATGATC
>JACCTF010000900.1 GCA_013812565.1 Pyrinomonadaceae bacterium
TCGGGGAATGGTAAAGCGAGAGGAGAGATTTCTATGCCAACTTCAGCAGCGCGTCAATAGTTTTGCTGCCGCCTTCTGCCCAAGATTACGTCTGCTAATCGGAGTGAGATCACTTTTAATCGTCTACACGGCAAGATGAAACCACCCGCAAGCTATGACAGGCTCATGGGTGGTTCGATGTTTCGCTGCTTAATGCTTAGATTGAACCGGACTTCTTCGCTCTTACCAAGCAGTAAAGGTGAGGGATTGAGAGTGCCGCCACGGCAGCTGGCACCCACCCCAACGAGTGGGGCCGTAGCTTAAGGCTGAAGAAAACCCGCTAAACTCACACGCCTCATCGTCCCCTGCTTTTACTCTTCGTATCGCGCGTAGTTTCGGCGTCTGCCTGCTCGACCTCGACATCCGTGCGCTGCACCGTACCATGCACCGTCTCTGTTCGCTCCGTCGCTTCCTTGCCGACTACTACCTCTTCGACCACCCGCGCTTGCTTCGACACGACTGCTTCTTCTCCGGTCGTCGTGATCTCAACTGCGCCTTCACGTACCGCTGCCAGGTCAGCCTCGCTCACCGGACGATCCACCGGGCGT
This sequence comes from Pyrinomonadaceae bacterium, assembly GCA_013812565.1. Lineage (GTDB taxonomy): Bacteria > Acidobacteriota > Blastocatellia > Pyrinomonadales > Pyrinomonadaceae > JACCTF01. The sequence continues at coordinate 588 of JACCTF010000900.1, forward strand.
CGGTCAACACGCACTTGCTCTTCGCGTAAGTTGATTGTCTCTTCAACCGGTCGCTCGGTGATCCGCGTGTAGACGCGCACGCCTCCACGCTGCACCGCTCGCTTGCCAACTTGTAGTTGTTCTTCAACTACTGGTATGGCGACTTCGCCTTGGTTGGTGAGCCTATCGCGCTCTTGCCTGGTCTGGTCTGCGGTGTAAGCTGGAGCCGCAGCATCGAAGCCGGTGTAGCCGCTCGCCTGGTACTGCTCAGCACGTTGGTCGATGTCCACTGCACCATGCCGGTTCATGATCTCCACGGCTGCGTCCACCATCTGGTCTTCGGCTTTGATGGTGACGAGCGTGCTACCGCGTCGTATCGACTCGGCATAGATGCCGCGATCACTCTCATCGACATCCGAGCCGAACAGGTTCCCGAAGAAGTTACTGATGCGGTCACTGAAGGTTGAACCTGCGGTGTTGTAAGTGGCATCAGTGCCGCCGCCGTAGTTGGTGTGGCCTTGCTTCGTGTCATTGGTTGTGATGTTGATGTCTGCTTGGTTGAAGCCGCGTTGTACAAGTTCCTCTGTAACTTGTTGTGCCGTGTTGTAATCAGCGAAGATGCCGACGAGTGTGGTTGCCATCTTTAGTTCCTCCTTAACTCTGTTATAGATGTTGCGACAAACAGGTGCTTATCGCTTTTGCACATACGTCGGGGTAAATATTGGATGCTTGGCTGCAGCATCCTGCCTTACAGGTATGTACGGTTTTACCTTCGGATTGTTGGTACAGCACAGGAAGGGGCAAATCGCGTTCCCCTAGCTTATATCCGAAGCTAAAGTCCACCGTATCGTGAATGGAAATGATTACACCACACAGCAGATAGTCTCCTCTGCATCAAACCACAACCTCTTCATCACGAAATCACATCATCCGGCAATCGACATGATGCACTCCTCACTCATCTAACTTCTATTCGTTAGCTGTTTTCTGATTGTTAGTTGTTGGGCCTGAGATTCTCATCCGCAACAACGAGGCTTCAAGCTTTGTGAGCTTGAGGTCTGAAAACGAGATATTCAATAACGAAGCGCAACTGTATGGCTACCATCAGAGTGGCAGCCGTTCATGGTGCTGCAACCCAGGGATGCCTTGCAGAGCGGCACAACCGGATGCAGTCAAGCCAGCCTCATGTACAGGCCATCTTCTACAGGGCAGGTACAGACTTTACCAGGAAGGATAAAACAAAGTGAAAACAGACATCAGAGCAGCTCTCGCGCTCAGCGCGGTGATGCTCTTCGGCAACACCGTTGCTGCTCAGAACACGAGCAGCAGTGGTTCGAGCAACGCAGGCCAATCCGGCAATACAAGCAGCCAATCCAGTCAATCAGGAAGTCAGAGCGGCACTTCAGAGCGTAGCAAAAAAGACCGTAAACGTAGTGATCGCACCAGCTCTTCCGGTAGCCAGACCACCAGTGAGCAATCCGGTAGCACATCTAGCAAGAGCTCTGATCAACAAGGCCCTGCTAGTCAAAGCGGCAGTGGATCCAGCACCAGCGGCAAACAGTCAGGCAGTACAGGCAGCGGCCAGTCCGGTCGATCAGGAAGTCAGAGCGGCACTTCAGAGCGTAGCAAAAAAGACCCTCAAGGAGGGAGCACCGGCTCTTCCGCCGGCCAACAGGGCAGTGGATCCGGTACGCAGAGCACAGGTGGTACACAGCAGGGCAACACTGGTACTCAAAGTGGTAGTGGGAGCCAAGCTGATACCCAGAGCGGTGGTGAGCTAACGACCGTGAGCGGCAAACTCACTGCTGCCGGCAGTGACAATGTTTTGACCCTCACGGATGCGCAGAACACCGAGCAGAAGATTATGGTAACAGCTGAGACCAAGCTGACCAAAGGGGGGAAGGAGGCGACGCTAGCCGACTTCAAAGCAAACGATAAAGTGATCGTCAAAGCGAGGAAAGAGCAGGATGGGACGCTGACAGCGGTGAGCATCAACATCGAGAATCAGTAGCAGGCGGCTGATGATGTAGTGATTGTTTAAGAAACTCTGCGCTAAGGGCAAGGTTGGCGTGGATGATGCGGCTCACGGATACTCGTGAGCCGCATTTGTCTCTCCGTTCAAAAACTTCTACATCATGTGAGCGGTGGTTTTTCCATGCCAGGCAAGTTCCTCAGCAGCTCGCGTGAAGCTAACATCCGAACTTGCCATTCTGTTTGATGAGATCAATTGTCCTACCGGTTCATTTGTCTGAAAGTAATCACATAACTGGCTTAACAAAGCAGAAAGTGTTCGAGCCACATCCCGTTGTGCTCCACCACATGAGCCGGATCAGTCTAATTCCCCCTCCTGTTGAGGGATTTTTGTTGCTTAAATAAGAGAGGCCGCAAAGCGAGAACTGTTGATTACTTCCGGGAAGACAAGCAGGGTAAAAATCACGCCCTCTTACCTAAGCCAGATTAGTCCGATTCTCCATAGGGCTTATTGCTCCATTACAAAAACACTTTCGATCATTGCTACAGATCGATAGCTGCACATGCTACCTCTCACTTACTCCTCACCTTCAGAGAAGAAATGTGCGGTGGTCCTACTTTAGTGGACACCGGAGTTGCTTAACGCTTACTCCTTTTTTGGGCTTTTTGAACTCTTCTGCAAATCAAGATAATACCGCTTCTCAAAGTCCGCAGGGCTTTGATACCCCAGTGCCGAGTGCCGCCTGATCGGGTTGTAATAACCTTCGATATAGTTGAAGGTCTCCAGCCTGGCTTCTTCGATGTCGGCAAACGCTCCATCTTCCAACAACTCCGCTTTGTACCTTGAGAACAAACTCTCAGCAAAGGCGTTGTCGTAAGTGTCGTCGGCACGACTCATGCTCTGCCGAAAACCGTGACTCTTGAGCAGCAGTCGGAACTCCCGCCCGACATACTGCCCGCCTCGGTCCGAATGAACGATCAAGCCCGGCGCGGGCCCCCTGCGGGTGATGAGTTGTGCCATGGCTTTCAAGATTAGGCTTTCCTCCATCGTTTCTGCGACGTCGAAGCCGACAATCATCCTCGAATATAAGTCCAGCCACGTCGCCAGGTATGCCCACGCGCCCGCCTGAAGTGGCAGGTATGTGATGTCGCCGACGACCACTTCGTTGGGCTTCGTGGGCGGCTTCTTGTCAAGCAACAGGTTCGGACTCATCCTCTGTCCGTGGCGCGAATCAGTCGTGCGCGGCACAAATGACCGAGGTTGAATCGCCCGCAATCCTTGCTCGCGCATCAAGCGGCGCACTTTGTGCCTGCCGATCTGCATGTCTGCCGCGAGGAGTTCGGCGTGAATCCGTCGGCTCCCGTAGCGGCGTGAGTGCCGCCAAAACACCTCGCGCACATGACACGCTGCCCCGTCCGCTGCGCTGCGGTCCTGCGCCTTCTGGCGCTGCCAGGCGTAGAACGCGCTCCGGCTCACTCCCAAACAATGGCACCAGATAGTGACCGGATACTCGACCGCCTCTTGCTCAATCACTTGGTACACCTCACTCACGTCTGCCGGCTGAAAATGCTCAAGGCTTTTTTTAAGATGTCGCGTTCCATCTCAACCTGCTTGAGGCGCGAGCGGAGGTGCTCGACTTCCTTCTCAACTTCGCCGCTTGGGCCGGTTTGTTTTCTTTGTTTCCATTTATGTAAGAGGTTCTCGCCAACTCCCAAAGCTTCGGCAACCGAGCGGACGCTTTGTCCGTTGTGAATCATCTGCAAGGCTTGACGTTTGAACTCCTCATCGTATTTGCGACGGTTCTGTGTTGCGGTTTGTGCTTTCATCGATCTTCATTGTTTAAGCAACACTCCTGTCCGTCAAATCAGGACCATCTCATCATGCGTTGGCGAAGAGGTGTCATCGAAGGCTCCTTTGCTGAACAAGATTAGGTTTGGAACACCAGGATGATGTTCAGCAAAGGAGCCTTGCACAAGAGTAGTGCGCGGAAGGTCAAAGAGAGCA
>JACCTF010000906.1 GCA_013812565.1 Pyrinomonadaceae bacterium
ATCAATCACGGGTTTTAGCTCGCCATTAATGCGCATAAAAGGTGGAGAACAAGCTTTGATATGGAGATCGGATGCGCCATGATTGGCGGCGATTCGTAGTAGATCATCAATTTTGATGCTCATAAATGTATGGGACTGAAATCCTTCGCAGGTTGAAGTTCGAGGAAGTTAGCGGGGCGACAACTGGTTGTTTGATTGAGATTCTGCGCTGCCAAGTGAAGCGCTGGAGGGCGCGCCTCGCGGATCGGGGAGGCGTTGCCGGAAAGATTACAGGGCCGGAGACGCCGAGGGCATTCTAGACACGATGCACAACTCGCGTCAACGCTTGGTTTGTGCGTTAACGGTTATGGCTTTACCGGTTGCCATCGACTGAGACCATTCAGTTACACGGTTGTCACCGAGCACCGCGCGGACGCGGTAGGCAAGTTGCCCGGCTTGCAGCCCCAGCATCTGCTCGCGCCGAAGCAGACCTTGTGAGCGCTTATTCTCGCCAGCGACCATTTCAACGCGAAGGCACTCACCCAGTTGACGGCGCAGCTTCGGCGACGACCCTTCGGCGGTAATAATTTGCAACTCATAGGCAATTGCCCCCGGGTACTCGTCCCAGCAAAGCTTCCAGTAGGTGGACCACCTTATACGGTCAGCGCCCGCATCGCGCACTTCGTCTTCAAGCGTCGTCGAGAACTTGTCGATTGGCGGAAGCGCCATCGACGGTGCGCTCGGCGTGCTGTGCTGAACATCACTCCTCATACTAGGGGCTGTTTGTGATGAGCCACAGGAAGTCGCCAGCAGCAGCGGTAGCAGCAGCGCAAGTTTAGTTGACACGAAGAGAGGTTCCTTTAGTAGGAACCTCTCTTCAATGCGATTCGGTTTAGTCTTCAATGAACCAGCCGCTCTACGCACAGCTTCTACCACTCCACAGTTCCGAAGATTTCGTTGTTGAGAAAGATGACTCGATCCGGGATAACTTGCCCTGGCCTAAGCTCAGAGCCGACAACAGCGCTCTTTTCTCCAACGACTGAATTCCGCCCGATGAAAGAACGAAACACCACCGCCTGGTTCTTAAGCGTGACGTTGTTTGAGATAACCGTCGGGTCCTCCGGGTCGCCTGCTATTATGATTCGTCCGCCGCCGTGAACGATGACGCGCTCGCCGTAGGTGATGTTGTTATCAACTACCAGATCGTTGTTCTCTAGGGCGTGGAAGATGCAGTTGTCTCCCATCGAACTGATGCGTCTGACGATAAACGGACCGCCCTCGTCAGCGCGAATGGAAATCCGCGACCCCATCACTTTATCGAGTGTCTCTCTGTTGTCTCTCATGCTCACGTCGCCGATGATCCGGTTGCGAAAAGATGGATCGATGGTCGTCAGGCCGGCGAGCTTCGGCCCATCCCGCTGCGGGTCGAACACGTTGCCGCCCGGATCAAGGTTGATGCCGAAGACGTTGGATAGGTTCTCTGCCGCCATTCGGCTGTACTCTCGTGCCAAGCCGACGTTGACTTCAAGCACGGCTTTGTTAAATTCGACATCAAGCTCGGTGATTAAACGCACTTTGCGGTTCTCGCTCGTCGTATCTTCGGCTTCCTCTTGCGTCGTCACGTTTTTGCCCGGCAACACCAGGTAGCCGCTCTTGAGCACCACGCCTGGACCCACCCGGGCGAGCGCACTTACGCCCGTGTTGCGCTCCAAAACGGCTCCATCAATTTCGGCGGCGAAGCTGATGAAGACGTTCTGTTCGTTATGCGGGTCTTGAGGGATGTCTGAGCCGCCGATGCCGATCTTGGCCGGTCCTTTAACGGTCGAGCCGTGCGCTAGAATAACGCGCTCGGCGACCTCCACTCCTTCATCTTCTTTACTAAGATTGATCGCTTTCATCCGCGCTTTGGCATTGCCGTCCCGCCCATCGAAGTGAGCGTAGATAGTCACATTGTCTTGGACATTCGACTCCGCCTCGATCTTGATTTTGGCGTTTCGGTCGGCCAGCAATCTTGCGAAGGGAGCGACGTAAACCTGGCTGTGGAGGTCGATGTTTCTGGCCCTCGTGATCTGCACCGTCGGGTCGATAAACGTGGCACACTCCGGCGGCGTTCCGCGCGGGCCGATCGGTCGATTCCTCGCAGTAGGATGGAAGCCATCTTTGGGACAGATTGGTTTAGGGTCTTCCGACGCTGACACCGCGTTGGTTGATTTCAGCGCCGAGGCGAATCTAATTCCTGGCCTATCAAGCAGGACGAGCAGGGCAATTAAGCACGTCCCGAGAGTAAGCAATCTTCTAAATCGAAACTTACAAGATTGGCACACTTGATATTTCGGCACTATTCTAATTGCTCAATGTTTATGCACGCGCGCTGATGAATGCGCCCGACGCATGTGTAC
>JACCTF010000944.1 GCA_013812565.1 Pyrinomonadaceae bacterium
GATCACACGGTTACGGTCAACACGCCGAAGTAATTCCTCAAGGTATGCATCTTTAGCGGGGTCCTGCTGAACAACTGCGTACTTGATCGCCACGCACAGGCCCGCATCCATTAACCGCCCCACCACATCCAGCCCCGCCTCTTTACCGGCGCCAAAGTTGTTTTCCTCTTTCAGATAGAGAATCAACGGAAGCCCGGCGGCTTCCACGATCTCTGTCAACCCTCGCTCTAGACCAGACGCATCACGCGGGTCGCCACACGGCAGCATCATCGCACACGGAAATTTACGAGCGCGCAGGAGCGGCGCTTGATCCATTGCCCTTCCATACGAAGGACCGATACTGGGGATCGGCCACAAATCCCCGACGAAACTGATCAACCAATCAAGCAGTTCCTCATATTCTGCGAGGGTTAAGTGATAGAGGAAAGCATTTCCGCCATATAGGAAGCGGGTAATCCCGCCGTTAACGATGTGGCGGATCACAAGATTATTCTGCTCGAAGTCGAGCGACCGCCGCGAATCTGACTTCCGCGCCAGTGGCGGTACGGCGAAGACGCCGCGCAAATCTTCCGGGGAAACAGGTGTGGTTTTCATTTCACCTCCTTTATGAGTTGCACTTGATCTTTCGCTTTGTTCCAACGCGATAAATCATCAGCGACTTCTCAAGTGTGTCGTATAGGTCGTATGCTTTGCCCTGAATCGTCGTTGCGACACGACGATCCGCCTCGACTCTCACGACTCTGCCGCGGTGTAGGTGCAGCAAGAATCCGCAGGTGGGGTTGACCGCTTAGTGCTTCAAACCCGCCGCTTCGTTCTGATAAACCACTCGGCCGTCTACGACGGTCAATAGCACCTCTATATCTTTGATTTCATCCTCCGGGCATGAGAGAAAATCTTTTGTGATGAGGATCAGATCGGCGAGCTTGTCGGTTTCGATTGAGCCTTTAATCTTTTCTTCAAAGGAAAGATAAGCGCCTGCGAGCGTCCACATGCGCAGCGCTTCCATTCTCTCGATGCGTTGCTCGGGGCTGATAACTGTGCCGTCTACTGTCCGGCGCGTGATCGCCATCCACATACCGAAGAATGGATGGTAAGGATTGATCGCTTGGCGTGGGTCGAAGCGAATCATGTGATCCGATCCGCCGGCCACGATCACCCCGGCATCGAACAATGATCGCAGCGGCAGGAAGTGCGACATTCGTTCAGAACCCAACACACGCTCGAGTACCGGCGCATCGAGGTGGTGCCACGCGGGTTGGCAGTCAAAGACCACTCCGAGCTTCTTCGCTCGCGTGACGGCCTGCTGATTGGGGAAGTTGCCGTGTGTGACGGTAAAACGACGGTCACGGATCGGGCGCTCGCGGTCGGCCGCCTCGTAGGCGTCGAGCAGCACGTCGAGCGAGCCTCCACCCGTCACGTGGGCAGTCATCTGCCAGCCGAGTTCATTGGCAACACGCGCGACCTCAGAGACATTTTCTCGCGGGACGGCGAGGATGCCGCGATAGTGGGGATCATTGTAGCCGTAGACCCCGGTGTTCGCGCCATATGGCTCGCGCAGGTAAGCCGTGCCGATCAGAATGCCTCCGTCCATCACAATCTTCAACGACCCCGCGCGCAACCACTCATCGCCCCAGCCGGTAACAAACGGGATTCGTTCAATCTCTGCCCGCACCTGCTGCGGCGTGCCTTGCCCGCTGATGCGGTAAGTGACATAGCTACGCACGGTTAATTCGCCTTTGCGCTGCAGTTCCTGATACGCGCGGAAGCCATCGGCCACTTGCCCACGATCAATCGTGCTGGTAATGCCCACCCGATTGTAAGCCTTCTGCATGCTCTTGAGCGCCTGCACCTGTTCGGCCTGCGTTGCTGGTTCATCGCGCCGGAACTGCCCGAGCAGTTGCTGTGCGCCGAGGATCAAGCCTGTCGGTTCGCCTTTGCTGTCTTTGACGATCTTGCCGTCGGGCGGTTGCAAAGTGTCACGTGTGATGCCCAGTTTGGCGAGCAGGTGGGAATTGACCACCGAAGCGTAGCCGTTATCAGCCATCACAAATCTTTCGGGCGCGGCGGCGTCGAGTTCATAGCGCGTCGGGTAGCGGTGTTCTTTGAGGCGTGGCGCGAAGACTTTCGGGATCAGGATCACTCTGTCCGGCGGGAGGCGCGCCGCACGGCGACGAATGTAAGCCTGAATATCGGTAATTGAATTCATCGCGGGCAGCGGATCTTCCCGTTCGCTGAGCGCGGCGCTGATGGGGTGTGTGTGGCTGTCAATCAAGCCCGGCAGCATTGTGCGCCCTCGCAGATCAACCCGCTTCGTGTGAGACCCGGCGGTCTGGAGGACTTCCGCGTTGGTGCCGACCTTGAGAAAACGGTTGCCGCGAATGGCGACCGCCTCCGCAACCGGGTGCGCCTCCCGCATTGTCACAATCTTACCGTTGTAGTAGATCGTATCCGCAGTTTGCGCCTCAGCGTGGAAAAGCAGAACTCCGGTAAGAAGTGACGCCAGGGCAACTTTCATCATCTCAACCAATGCTCCAGATATTGTGCGACGAACCCGTCATCATTCAAATGCGGGTAGCATGCATAAACCCGATCAATCTCTTCCATCTGTCCGGGCGAGAGGTCTTCGTGCGGATCCAAACACGAGCGGGACGTCATCAATCCCTGTCTGCGAAGCACCTCATGCAGCCCGGCGATGCAGCCCGCAAAATTATTCTTCGCGTCAAAGAACGCCGCATTCACATCGGTAATCTCAGCCGATTGCGCCAGCAGTGCGAAAGCGTTTCTTCCCCCGAGCCGTTTGCACTCGCGCACTGCGTCCAGCAATTCGACTGCGCGCCTGGTCCACACCGCCCAATGGCCCAGCAGGCCGCCGGCAAAGTGAACCGCAACCGTCTCACCAGCTTCTGCGAAACGAAACTCGGTCAGTAAATCAGCCACGATGTTGTCATCGTTGCCGGTGTACAAAGCCACATCTGTCGAGCGACCACTTTCTGCCAAAGCGCGAGCGACATCAAGCGTGTGATAGCGATTGAAAGCGGCTACTTTGACGGCCACCACATTCTCGATCTCTAAAAACTCACGCCAGAATTGGTAATCCAGCAAACGACCGCCTACCGCAGGTTGAAGGTAGAAACCAAAGAGTGGGATCACTGCGGCTACTCTTCGGCAATGCTCGATCAACTCTGTGGTTGAGGCTTCGCCAAGTGCTGCCAGGCTGAGCAGTCCTGCGTCATAACCGATCTCGCGCGCGCGCACCGCCTCCTGAACGGCCTGCCCTGTCGGGCCGCACACACCGGCTACTTTGACGAGTCGCTTGCCGCTCGCCTGTTCATGCTCGCGCATTGTCGCCACCCCCAGCCGCAGCACCCACTCGAAGAGATTATGCTTTGGATCACGAATGGCGAACTGCGTGGTATGGACTCCGACTGCAATGCCGCCAACTCCCGCGTCGCAGTAATAACGCGAGAGCGCTATTTGCCGTCGTTCGTCAAGCTTGCGCTCAGCAGTCAAGACAAGTGGATGTGCAGGGATAACAACTCCGCGTAGCAGTGTCTTACGTATCTCACAATCTGATGATGAGGTAAGCATGGCAGTGTCAGTACCTCCCGTCGGTGACTTCAAACTTAGTCGGCTTGTTGAGACTCGCGCCGCCCGTCTCGATCCAGTCGGTGACCCATTCCATCAGGGTGCCCAAAGAGACCAACGGATAACCAAGCAGCGCGTGGCAGAGCGCAGCGTTGCTGAGCAAGGCCATCTCGGATTCTTGCCCTTGGAATACCGCTTCACGCTTGAATCTCTGCGCGAAATACGCTGCTGCCCGCTGCACCGAAATCGTTTCCGGCCCGGTCACGTTCAAGATGCGCGGCGGCGAACCGCAGAGTTCAAGTGAGCGCAGAGCGTAGGAGTTGGCATCTCCCTGCCAGATTGCATTGAAACTGCCGACAGTCAGATTTATCGGCTGACCGTCATAAATCTTGCGCGCAACATCAACCAGCACGCCGTAGCGCAGATCAACCGCGTAATTGAGCCGGAAGATTAAACAGCGCGTGCCGTATTCCTGTGAGAAGTATTCAAACATCCGTTCACGTCCCAGACAGGATTGCGCATATTCGCCGTGCGGCGATGGCGCATCCGCCTCGACCGAACCTCCGGAAGCGCCTTTGACGAGAGGGTAAACGTTGCCGGTGGAAAAGACCACGATCCGCGATTGGCGATAACGTTCAGCGATGATGCCGGGAACAAAGGTGTTGATGGCCCATGTGAGATCAGTGCGTTCGGTCGAGCCGAATTTCCTTCCCGCCAGAAAAAAGACGTTCTCGCATTCAGGTAGCCCGGCAATCTGATTGCGGTCGAGCAAATCGCATGGAATCGTCTTCACGCCTATGTTCTCAAACTCCTCGTGCACGCGCGACGAAGAAAACCGTGAGACTGCAATCACGCGACGATTGACGCCGGCGGCTTCAGTCGCGCGTTTGATGCGACGCGCCAGCGACAATCCCATCTTGCCACCAGCGCCGAGAATGATTACATCACCTATCAGACGGCGCATCGCATCAACATCATTCGCGCTCGGAGCGGAAAGCATTTCTTCAAGTTGAGCTTCTGTTTCGATTGATGACATTATCTGTTTGGGTGAGCAGTCAGGCGCGTTGGAATCCGCCCCAGCAAAGCCGTTGAACTGTAGATCAACCTCCCCCTGGAAACTCAATCTTCTTGATCGTTCGTTATGAACGGTCGGGTTGCTGTTTCTCGATCTGCTTATGAATTCGCTCGGCCTCTTCCTTTGAGAGTTGGCAAATGCGCACATTGCGGAATGAGACACCTCCGTGATCGCCCTGCAACCGTAGCGGACCAGGATCATCAGCACGCTGGCTGGCTGCGCCCGCGCCCATCGGACCGACTTCAACGTTTTCGAGCACCTTACTGGTTGTTGTGGATCACGGTCAGCCGCTGCCTTTGCCTTGTGAAGGTGATGTCGAAAGTTTGCCATTCACCGGCAGGCTTTGAAGCATTGACCGCCAGCGCCATGCGCCGGTACAGCGCGCCGCATCCGCCGTCTGCTATCACAGTGTCTTCATATCAATGACGAAGCGGTAGCGCACGTCGCCTTTGATGGTCCGTTCGTAAGCCTCAGTGATCCGTTGCATCGGGATCACCTCGACGTCCGACGTGATGCCGTGCTCGGCACAGTAGTCGAGCATCTCCTGCGTCTCGCGGATACCGCCGATCATTGATCCGGTGAGACTCCTCCCGTTCGTGATGAGCGAAAAGGCGTGCACCTCCGCTGGCTTCTCCGGCGCCCCGACGAGCACCATCACCCCTTGGCGGCGCAGCAGGTTAAGGTACACGTTGAAGTCGTGCGTCGCGGACACTGCGTCGAGAACGAAGTCGAACTTGCTGGCGAGCGACGTCATGTTCTCCGGGTCTCGCGTAACTACGAAGTCATGCGCCCCGAGCCGACGCGCGTCCTGTTCCTTCGATTCAGATGTGCTGAAGACCGTGACCTCCGCGCCCATCGCGTGGGCAAACTTCACGGCCATGTGACCTAAGCCACCCAGACCGACAACCCCGACGCGATGTCCGCGCCCGATGTTGAAGCGACGCAGCGGCGAATAGGTCGTGATCCCGGCGCAGAGCAGCGGCGCGACACCCGCGAGCGGAAGCTCCGGTGAAATCTTGAGCGTGTACTTCTCGTCTGCCACGATTTGGGACGAGTATCCGCCGTAGGTCGGAGTCTTTTCGTCCATCTCGGTGCTGTTGTATGTGAAGGCGAGATGATTCACACAATACTGCTCCTCGCCTTCAGTGCAGTTAACGCACATCCGGCAGGAGTCGACGAAGCAGCCGATGCCCGCGAGATCGCCTTCCTTAAACTTCGTAACTTCAGAGCCGACCCGTGTCACGCGCCCGACGATCTCGTGTCCGGGCACCATCGGGTA
>JACCTF010000958.1 GCA_013812565.1 Pyrinomonadaceae bacterium
GGGCTACGCATCGAGAAGTAGACGGTGCCGAGTAGCCCCATTGTAAAAGCGACTGCAATAGCGGCGACAACCCCGATCTTCCCCAGTATCGCCAGCAGCATTCCCATAACTAAAATCTCTTGAATGACCCTCAACTCCGCCTTGCCTCAGCGGTTATTGGTATTGACCGGCGAAGTCTAACACCCGCTCACAACGGCCCGCAAGCCGTTGCCATTGCTCAACTTTGCCGCTCAATTGCGGCAAATAAATGTGGCGATGAAGAAGCCGCTCACATCATCTCTGTGCGGCCACGTGCGGACCGCAACGGGAGCGGTCTGCTGTGGCAGCGAAGATGTGGCAGCGACCGGAACTTGCTTGAAAGCTGTGTGATCTTCGAGCAACGCCGCGACGACATCCTCATTCTCTTCCCGCTCCACGGAACATGTTGAGTAGACGAGGCGGCCTCCGGGTCGCACCATGCGCGTGGCACAACGAAGAATCTGTTGCTGCCCGGCGGCCGATTGAGCGATGTTTTCAGCTCGGATGCGCCAGCGTATTTCCGGGTTGTGCCGCAGCGTACCCGTTCCCGTGCACGGCGCATCGACCAGCACGCGATCAAACAACCCGTCGGCAAATGGCAGCGCTTCTGCGGCATTGAACTGAATTAGACGGATGGAGGCAAGGCCCTGTCGCACGGCCAATTCCCCAACAACACGCAGGCGATGTTTATGGATGTCTCCTGCTACCATCAACGCTTGATCTTGCGCAAGCATTGCGATGTGCGTTGTTTTACTACCGGGCGCGGCGCAAAGATCGAGTACGCGCTCGCCCGGACGTGCGCCCACGGCATGAGCCACAAGCTGCGACGCTTCATCTTGGGGGTAGATCAAACCTTCCCGCGCAAGTTGGCGCAAGCTCTGGCTGCTCCCGCTGATCATACGCCACGCTCCTGGGACAAGGCTGGAAGGTTCGATGAGATCGCCCGCCGCGCGCAACCTGTCAGTAACGTCGTCAGCATTTGCCCGTAGCGTATTGACGCGAAAGGCGACTGGCGCGGTTCGGTTGTTCGCCTCTGCTAACTGCCGTGCTTCATCCTCGCCAAACTGTTTGATCCAGCGACGGATCATCCACGCCGGATGCGAAGTTTCGACCGCAAGCTTTTCCACCGGATCAACGATGTCCGCCGATGGATCGTAATCGGGTTCACGTGTGGCGCGACGCAGCACCGCGTTGATCAGCGCTGCGGCCGACCCCGTTTTGGCTTCATAAGCGAGGTTGACCGATTCGTTGACCGCCGCCGAGGCCGGAACTCGCGCGAGAAAGCGTAATTGGTACAATCCGAGGCGAAGCGCCAGCCGCACCGGCGTATCCAACTTGTCCGCACTCCGTAGCGCGTAATGTTCTATGATTCGGTCTAACCACAGTTGCCGGCGTAGCACGCCGAGCACAAGTTCATAGCACAGCCCGCGGTCTTCGGGACGCAGATCGTCGGTGCTCGTGGCAAGCAGGACGCTCGCGTAAGCATCCGTTTCTTCAACGCGACGCAAGATGTCAAAGGCAGCGCGCCGCGCGGGAGAGACTTTGCCGCCTGTGCCTCTCGAAAGTCGCACTCGCCCCTCGCTGCTACTCGGTTGCATCTTCATCCGCATCTCTCGCCCGCTCGGATGCGCGTCCCGTTGAGAAAGTCGCGCACGCTCATGCGTTTCCTTCCTTCGGGCTGAACTTCCACAAGACGCAACGCAGTTTCATGGCCGCACGCCACAATCAAATGGTCCGCGTGCGCTTCCACAATCTCTCCTTCCACACTGCTACCGCTGCTGCTTTCGTCACCCGCATGTAAAGCTTCAGCGCGCCAGATGATGAGGCGACTGCGGGCATACTCTGTGTAAGCGCCCGGCCACGGCTGCAAACCGCGCACTCGGCGCTCAATCTCAAACGCATTGCTCGACCAGTCGATGCGTCCCGTTTCGCGCCGCAGCATTGGTGCCGGCGTCGCTTCCGCTTCACGTTGTTGACGGGGTCTTATCGTCTCAAAGTTAGTCAATGTTTCGCTCAACAAACCGGCACCCAACAAGGCAAGCCGATCCATTAGTTGAGGCGCAGTCTCCGTGTCGCCGATGGGTGTGGCCGTTTGCAAAAAAATCGACCCCGTATCAAGCCCCTCATCCATCAGCATCGTCGATACGCCGGTCTCCTTTTGACCCTCTATGATTGCCCAGTTCACCGGCGCTGCGCCTCTGTAGCGGGGAAGCAGCGAGAAATGGACGTTGATGCATCCACGACGCGGGGCACGCAGGAAAGCTGATGGGAGAATGCGGCCATAAGCGACCACTACCGCCGCGTCTGCCTCATGCGAGGCGAACAACTCTCGGGCTTCATCCGTCTTTATTTTCGCCGGTTGGTGAATCGTCAGATTATGCGCTAGCGCGAACTCTTTGACGGGCGGCGTCGTCAACTTATTTCCACGCCCCGCCGGGCGATCCGGCTGTGTCCACACCGCAGCGATTTCGTGACCATCATCCAAGCACCGCTTGAGCGTCGGCACGGCTGCTGCGGGAGTGCCCATAAAAATTAAACGCATGATCAAGTGACGAGTGACAAGTGACGAGTGACAAGTAAGAACCGGTTTTCATCTTGTCACTCGTCACTTGTCACTGTTTACTTTCTATACCGCTCTGCGCTTCTCCGCCGGGACCTCGCCAGCGCGGAGTTTGGCCGAGGTGACTTTGGCTTGCGTGAAGAGGGCGAGGTAGTCGCGCCCGCCGGCTTTCGAGTCGGTGCCGGACATGTTGAAGCCGCCAAAAGGGTGGGCGCCGACAAGCGCGCCCGTACATTTGCGGTTGAGGTAGAGATTGCCGACATGAAACTCGCGCCGTGCTCGTTCGAGCTTCGCTTCGTCATTGGTGTAGAGCGCGCCGGTTAGGCCGTACTCCGTGTCGTTTGCAATGCGCAGTGCGTCATCAAAATCCTCTGCACGGATGACAGCCAATACCGGGCCAAAAATCTCTTGCTGCTCGATTGTGGCACCCGGTTTGACATCGGCGATCACCGTCGGTTCGATGAAAAACCCTTGTTCGCCGTCTGAGCCGCCGCCCGCGAGCAAACGTCCACCTTCGGCTTTGCCTTTTTCTATGTACTCGTTGATCGTCTTGAAAGCCTTCTGGTTGATCACGGCACTCATATTCGTCTGAGGGTCAGTGGGGTTGCCCATCTTTATTTTCTCAGTGCGCTCGGCGATGCGGTCCAACATCGGTTGATAAACATCTGTGTGAATGATGGCGCGCGAACAGGCTGAGCATTTCTGGCCCTGAAAACCAAAGGCCGACTGAACTACTCCCGTCGCAGCCTCATCCAAATCCGTGTCCGGTTCGACGATAATCGCGTCCTTGCCTCCCATCTCTGCCACCACGCGCTTGATCCAAATCTGTCCTTCGTGCACTTTGGCGGCGCGCTCGTTGATGCGCAGACCGATCTCCTTTGATCCGGTGAAAGCGATAAAGCGCGTCCGCGGGTGATCCACTACAACGTCGCCGACTTCCGCGCCCGAGCCAGTCATGAAGTTAACAACACCCAGAGGCATTCCGGCTTCTTCCAGAATCTCGAAGAACTTGTACGCGATGGTCGGCGCATCCGATGAAGGCTTCAACACTACTGTGTTCCCCGTGACCGCGGCGGCCCCCGTCATCCCCGCCATGATCGCGAGCGGGAAGTTCCACGGCGGAATCACACAGCCGACGCCGAGCGGGATGTACTCAAGTCGGTTGTCTTCCCCCTCAACTCGGACGAGCGGTTGCGGTTCCGCGTAACGCAACATCTCACGTCCATAGAACTCGCAAAAGTCGATTGCTTCCGCGGTGTCGCCGTCCGCCTCTGCCCATGTCTTTCCGACTTCGTAAACCATCCACGCGGACATCTCGTGTTTACGCTCGCGAAGAATATTGGCCGCGCGAAAAAGAAGCTCAGCGCGCACGGCAGCAGGTGTTCGACTCCACGCGGCGAACATCTTGTCGGCAGTTTCCACCGCCCGCTGCGCCAACTCTTTCGTCGCCTTTTGGAAGCGTCCAACAACCTCGGTCTTCCGAGCCGGGTTGATGCTTTCAAACTTACCGTCCGTTTCGATGCGTTCACCGCCGATCACCAACGGATACTCGCGCCCAAGCTCGCCCCTAACCTTCTCAATCGCTGCACGCATCAGTTGCGCATTCTCTTCCCTACTAAAATCCGTAAACGCTTCGTTACGAAACTCGCTTGGCATATATACTCCTTAAACGAAAGGATTTCAGAAAGGATGAATGGAAAGCAGAGAACTTCTCTGTCTTTACTTCATCCTTCGTGCTTCATCCTTCGTCCTTTCTTCGTCCCATTCACCCGATTTGATCCGCTTCTTTATTTGCCGCTTTGCCATCTGGCGTTTAAGCGGTGTCGTTCGTTCGATGAAAAGAATGCCGTCGCAGTGATCCGTCTCATGCAACATGCAGCGCGCAGTGAGTTCAAGGCCGTCAATTTCAAACTCGTTGCCATTCACATCCTGCGCGCGTACGACCGCGCGCAATGCTCGCTTAACGTGGAAGAAGATACCGGGGAAAGATAGGCAACCCTCCTCGCCCGTTTGGTCGCCTTCAGTGCGCAGCACTTCCGGGTTGATCATCGCGATCTTCTGCGCCGGATCACGCCCGCCCGAACAATCCATCACGAATACCCGCTTTGACACGCCGACCTGCGGCGCAGCCAACCCGACACCCGGCGCGGCATACATCGTCTCAAACATGTCTTCGACGAGTTTCTTCAATTCGTCATTGAACTCTGTGACCCTCTCGCCCAATGTCTCTAACACAGGGTCCGGATACTTTACTATCTTTAACACTGCCATCTTGATCTTCCTTCGTTAAAGCTTCTCCCACTCATCCTTATCGATACCTGTTTGCCGTAGTACCCGACTCAAAGCGCCTTACCAATGTCACTCTGATGAAGATTCGGCAACCGCAACGTGAGGTTGCCTTTAACCATGAACTGATGTTTTCCGCCGGGGTAAGGCCCTTCGAAGCCGAGTTTCGCCAAATGGTGGATCAAGTCCTTGCGCTTGATCGGACCAAATCGCGGCATCAGGCGACTTCCTTGATTACTAACTCGATCCCATCAACTACGGGTATGGGAAGCTTCTTGGAAACACGAAAGAGAATCCACTCCTCCAAAACCTCTGCTAACTCCTCGCGGCACGCTTCGAGTGTAATGGCATTGGAAAAGATGCCGTCAAATCCTGGAATCTCGCCGTAAAAGGAGTTGTCATCCGACAGAATTTCATAATGCGCTTGATGAAGAGCGGCTCGGAGATAGTTCGTCAACATACAAGAACTCCATAATTTCTCGACAATTTTATTTAACACTCACGGCTTATAGCGATTCCTTATACTGTTCCAAGCTCTCCTGAATCTTTCCAAGCAGTCGAGATTTAAGGCTGTTATGTTTTAGTTGATCTTCCTTGATGGGTTGCCACTTGCCGGGGATCAACACCTGCGAGTCGATGAAAGCATTGAGAGCATCCTGCAGCTCATCGAATTTGATTCTTCCTTTGATCGAAACGACCTCCTCGGTAATCCAGATCAGTCCGTCGCCGGTCGCACGGTGCTCGTGGTTGATGACGGCAGAACGTTCTTGAAGCGTTCTAACGACATCCTCGAATGAATCGCCGACAGCAGCGAGTAACTTACGATAGCTGTCTTGAAAGTTTTTGACTTGAGCGGCGCGTGAAGGGGTTAGTTGCAGATCTCTCCTTTTCACGTAAGAAGCTGCCATGATCCCGCAGAAAATCTCCGGCGGCATGTAGCAAGTCTCAGGATCATCTTCCCGATTCGCACACTCCCGTACATAGTAAGCCGGTAGCTCACGAAGCACGCTGCGGATCAGGAACATCGGCTTATGTGTCACGCCATCGGAAGTCTTCTCGATGCCCTTCGATATTTTCAAATCTTCAAAGTAACTCAGCGCGCGGCGAAACTCTTTGATCTCGTCTCCGGCGTGCTCCAGCAGATGGTCGATCTGCGCCGGTGTAAAACCGATGCGCCAGAGCATCCGATAGTTTCTTTCCGTCTCGAAGGCCGCGTCATAAGCCTTGAGACAATCCGCTTCCTTGAAGCGCCGCAGATTCTGCTTTTCACCCGTGATGGCGAAATCCACCGCCTGAGCGAAGACCTGCACGAGCTGTCTGGCCCAGTAACGCTGCTCTGTTAGGGAACTCGAAAATCGATCCGTATCGTCATAGCGATACTTGTTATGCTTCGCGGCAAACTGGCGTATCGATCCGTAATCCAGCACGGCTCCTTCGGCGAGCATGTTATCTCCGTCCCACGCCAGCCAGTTGAAAATGTATTCCTCTTCGAGCACGGCCGCGAGCTTTCCATACGAACGAGCGATGTAGTCCAGCGCCTTCAAGTATCGCTCGTTGCCCCGTCGAGGAAGCTTCCAAAAGCCGTTATCAACTTGCCTCTGGACAAAATAATCAAACGAAGCTTTGAGTTGCGTGTACCGCCCTTGTTTTAGATAGCGGAAGATGTGCGCGGGGCGGATAAGGTTGGGAGCGGATCTGATGCCGATCGCTGTGCCGTCGCGAAAGTCTATGACCGCCAGCGTGCGCTCGGTCGGGATACCTTGCCGGTAAAATATCTCGGACATCACAGCCGTGCCGATCATTTCGTTCGGATCAGCAAGCCCGGAGCTGTAGCCATACTCATAACTTCCCGTTTCAATGGGATCGGTTGTCTCTTGTGCTCCCGGACTCAAGATCGTCGTGCCTGTGCCTCGGCTGGAAACATCAAAGGTCAACCGGCTGGTTTTTACGTATCCGTTCCAGATGGCGCGTCCGTCTCCCGAAGTTTCGCCTCGTTTGTTTTGGTGCTGAAGCTGCAGGTAGCGCGTCGCCATGTAAGGGTAAAGCTTGAGGGTCTGAACCGGATATTTGCGGCGGTGATGCAGATCGTATTCGTTGATGATTCGCAGAGAGAAGGTTTCAAGGATAACTTTTTCAAGTTCCTTGTTCATTCTCGCTGGATGATCAGGAGCGATAAGTTCCATCTCCTTCGCGAGCGGGAAATTGAAGTAGAGAACACGTCCATGCGGGCGGAAGCGCACACGATAGTCGACGTAAGCGTCGCGACTCACCTCCCGCCAGGGATGCAAGCCGTTTATTTCTTCAAACTTCTCATACATGTCTCGTTCGCACACCGAGTGGCTGCTTCCATTTCCGCATCATCACGTGACTATCCTTCAATACTGACGCAACTGTTCACGGTAGCCATCAAAGTTACGCCGCATCTCCGTAAGACTATCGCCGCCGAACTTCTCGCGCATCGCCCCGGCCAAGACGAGCGCAACCATTGCCTCGCCGATCACACCCGCCGCCGGAACTGCCGTCGTATCCGAACGCTCGAATCCCGCCGGTTCTTCCTGTTTAGTATCAATATCAACGGAGAGCAAGCGGCGGCGCAGCGTCGCGATCGGCTTGAGA
>JACCTF010000973.1 GCA_013812565.1 Pyrinomonadaceae bacterium
GCCTCAACCACATCAAGCGGGACGTTCAAGCTGTTACCGAGACCGCCGCCCTGGTTGAGCAAGTTCGTCGCGTCAATGCCGTTGATGCGCAGCGAGTTGTTGGTCGGACGCGCGCCGTTGACGCTCGGGTTAAGAGACTGAGTGGCATCTTCCGATTGGGTTCCGGGCGTGGTGGCGATGTTTAGACCCGACCCCGTGCGATCCGGCAGCGGGGCAGCGACGCCGGGTTGTGTCACGATCAAGTGCGTGTAGTTGCGCGAGGCCGTCGGCAATGCCGTCAAGGTTCTGGAATTTAGCGTCGCCGTTAGAGTTGATGTCTCAGGTTGCAGGAGTTGTGCATCTGCTGTGACGTTGACCTGTTCCGCAACATCCACATGCGAGAGTTGCTCGACTAAATTTGGCGAGGTGCCCGGTTCAAACGGCACATCATCTCTTATCTTTGTCGTGAAACCGGGATGAGAAATTTCAATGCGGTAGGTGCCGAATGGTATGTCCTGCAACCTAAAGACTCCGTCTTGATCTGTAACGATGTCCCACGTTCGCTCGGAAGTTTTATTAATTACCCGTACGGCAGCATTGGGAATTCTAGCACCGGTCGCATCTGCAACCGAGCCTTCAATCTTTTGTTCGTTTGTCTGCGGGTAAGCAGTAGACGTTATGATGAGCAACAAGAATATTGCCGACAAGGTTCCTCGCAAAGATAGTTGCAAAGTAAACATACGTTTCCTCCTTGAAAAGTGAAACGGTCATTAGCCGTTTTGGATTTACAAACGGTACGAAACTTTTCTTCTACGGGTGGTTGTTAAAGGTTGTGGACAGTCGCTATGGCCGCGCAAACCGAAGCCACAGTTGTCTAGGCATCTATATAAAAGCCAGAGTAATCAGGCGTTGTTACCATTATGGGAACTGGCTGTTAATTTATTCTTAAGCGGATGAACGTGGAGCCGACTGGTCGGACGGCTTGTGGCAGGAAAGAGGCCCGCGCTCGCATTGGGCACTTCATCGAAGAAGTCTATAATCACAAGCGGTTACATTCGGCTTTGGGATACATGCGGCCAGCCGAGTTTGAGCAAACGCTTTATCACTCAACCCTAGCTTAACTTCTTGTTTTAAACTGGGATGCGCTCCAGACTATTGATTCGCTTCGGTCTCAAGAGCGGCTTAGATACCGCAGCGTTAAGCTTGCAAGGGTTAAATTAAGCCAGGGGTGTAGTATGCGACTTCTACCTCTTTTAGCAATAGTGTTTCTCTTTTGCTCTGCAACTCAGCGAGCCGGCGCGCAGAATCAAACAGACCCTTACGCGGCTGCCATGCAAGCGTACCGGGCGAAGGACTACGCGGTGTACCTTGAGAACATCCGGAGGGTAGTCCAGCGACTTCCGTACAACGTGGACGTTCTCGAACTCGTGGCACGGGCCTACGCGCTCAACGGGCTGGCGGGGGAATCCCTCGCGACCTTGCGTAATATCGCCAAGGTGGGGGCCGTAGCCGATCTCAGACATCCTGATTTAGCACGGCTTAAGGGGCTGCCAGAACTGCGACAACTCCGCGCCGCCTTCCGGAGGAACAACACCGAGACACGCCGTAGCCGGGCCGCTTTCACCCTCGTAGAGAAGGACTTGATTCCCGAAGGGATCGCTTACGACGGGCAAACGGGTACCTTCTACGTGGGCAGCATTTACAAGCGCAAGATCGTGCGCGTCAAACGCAGTGGTGAGATTGAGGACTTCATTTCGTCACGGCAGGACAGCATACAGAACGTGCTAGGCATGAAGGTGGACGTTGGGCGGCGACTACTATGGGTGTGTGCCGTCTCAGGGCCGCCCGACAAGGAGCGCGCGGCGACGGCCGCTGTATACAAATACGATCTGACCGGCGGGAAGTTGATTAAGAAGTACGAGAGTAGCGACACGGCTCAAAAACATCTTTTCAATGACATCGTCATTGGCGAATCCGGAGATGTCTTCCTGACGGACAGCATGAGCGGCAGTGTGTTAGCGACTCGGCGGGCGAGTGATGCCCTTGAAACTTTAATTGGCGGGCGAACGTTTATCTACCCCAACGGCATCGCCCTTTCGGGGGACGGGCACTACATGTTTGTGGCGGATGCCCGTGGCATACACCGGGTCAACCTGAGTAACAAAGAGGTGCGGCCCGTCGCTCATGCGGACACGGTCTCACTGGCGGGAATCGACGGGTTGTACTGGTACAAAGGCGTTCTGCTCGGGGTGCAGAATGGTTTTAAGCCAGAGCGGATTGTGCGCATCGAGTTGAATGGGGGGCTGGATCGCGCCGAGAGGCTCACGGTTCTGGAGGCGAACAATGCGATCTTCAACATCCCTACGACGGGCGCAATCGCCCGGGGAGCTTTCTATTACATTGCCAACAGTCAAATGCGTGCTCTGGATGAACGGGAGGAAATCCCTTTTCCGGAAAAGCTGAAGGAGACGAAGATCCTCGTCATCCCGCTCGGGAGGTAAGTTGGTCGGCCGCCGAATGGCGTGCAGTGGTGAGGATAAACTCGGCGTCGTTCCCGGTAATTAGGACAGCTCGAGTGAGTTGAGAAATCTGTTCCCCTCAGTTATGTTGCCGTGCAGATAAAGAGAAAGCCCTAGAGCTAGGGATTAACAGTGTGTGATCAGAGCACACAACCAGTTGTTAGCTGAATACAATCGAGTGGAGAGATGAGTGATGTCACAGCGTACACCCATAGTCGGAAATGCTAAGTTCCGAGCGGAACAAACCGTCAAGCAAGCGGTAGCGAGCCCGTGGGTCGAACGACTAGCGCGGTTCGGCTACGCAGCCAAAGGAGCCGTCTACATTGTAGTTGGGCTGCTTGCAGCGATGGCTGCATTCGGCAGTGGTGGCAAGACCACAGATACGCGAGGCGCTCTCGCAACAATCGTCGCGCAGCCCTACGGTCGGTTGTTGCTGGGCGCAGTTGCGCTTGGCCTCGTTGGTTATGCGATCTGGCGTTTCGTGCAAGCCGGTGTAGATGCTGAGCACAAAGGTTCGGATGCGAAAGGTATGGCGGTCCGCATTGGCTATGTAATCAGCGGACTTATTCACGCTGGATTAGCCTTCACCGCGATGCAACTCGTCGTCGGATCAGAAAGCGGCAGCCGCCGCGGCAGTGGTGATAGTGCCTCCCAAGATTGGACGGCGCGCCTGCTGGATCAGCCCTTCGGTCCATGGTTGGTTGCGCTGCTCGGGGCAGTTATCATCGGTATCGGTCTCGCGCAGCTCTTCAAAGCCTACACTGCTAAGTTCCGTGAGAAGCTCAAGCTGAGTGAAATGAGCAACACCGAGCAGACTTGGGCGACGCGCATCGGCAGGCTTGGTTTTGCAGCTCGCGGTGTCGTCTTCGGTGTGATCGGCACCTTCCTGATACTTGCCGCTCTTCAATCAGATCCGAGCCAGGCTCGCGGGTTAGGCGGGGCTCTCAGAGCGCTTGAGCAACAATCGTTTGGCTCATTGATCTTGGGTGTGGTTGCAATCGGCCTTGTGGCTTATGGAGTCTTTATGCTTGTGGCAGCACGCTACCGGCGCATTGCTACTCACTAATTCACTATAAATTCCTAGGAGCGAGGGTTCGATGAACCTCAACCGCCCTCAACCAGGCCCGGCCAAGAATCGGGGTGGGATTACCAGCGCCCCGTACG